>JAZRID010000179.1:0-18233 GCA_045645125.1 Oscillospiraceae bacterium
CGTTACGCACCATGGACCTGCGTTTGGACGACAATCCGCTGTTGACTGTAGCAGACATGAATGCCAAGTGTCGCCGTCTGGACAATCTCGGTCTGGTGGTTATCGACTACTTGCAGTTGATGACCTCCTCAGGTGGCAGGAGCTATGCAGGCGAAAACCGCCAGCAGGCGGTCAGCGATATCTCCCGTATGCTCAAGATTATGGCCAAGGAATTGAATGTCCCCGTGCTGTGTCTAAGCCAGCTCAGCCGTGCCAACGAGAAGCGCGAGGATAAGCGTCCGATGCTGTCCGACCTGCGTGAATCGGGCGCGATTGAGCAGGATGCCGATATTGTCATGTTCCTCTACCGCGAGGACTACTACAACGAAAACACCGAACAAAAAAATATTGCCGAGTGCATTGTGGCGAAAAACCGCCACGGCGAAACTGGTAAAGTACAGCTGCGTTTTATGCCTGCGTACACCACATTCGCTACGCTGGAAACACGCTACGAGGACGAATAAACGGATATGTATATGCAGGATATATTACAGGGTATTGTCCTCGACTGGTGTACACAACAACACATTACCCTCGCAGGAAAGACCATTTTGTGCGCCGTATCGGGCGGACAGGATTCGATGGCCCTCCTCCATGTACTGTTAGACTTGGGGAAAGACGAGGGCTTTGCCGTTGCCGTAGCACACTATAACCACCAACTGCGAGAAACCGCCACACAGGACGAAGCACTGGTGCGATGCCACTGCGCCACACTGGGGTTGCCGTTTTTCTCAGGCAGTGGCGATGTGCGTGGGTACGCCAAGGCACACGGCGCATCCATAGAGGATGCCGCACGGACGATGCGATATGCGTTCTTACAGCGCACTGCACAGGCGTGTGGGGCGGACTATATCGCCACAGCACACCATCGGCAAGACAACGCAGAAACCCTGTTGCTCCACCTGTTGCGTGGCAGTGGCTTACACGGATTGGGCGGTATCGCTCCCGTGCGTGGCAACATCATCCGTCCTCTGCTACAGGCAGACCGTGCAGACATCGAGCGATATATTGCAGAACACAATATCCCCTATGCCGAGGATGAGAGCAATGTAGACACGATATACACGCGCAATCGTCTGCGGTGGGAAGTGCTTCCCCTGTTGGAGAAAATCGCATCGGGTAGTGTAGGCCGTATGGCGGACACCGCACAGCGGTTACGCACAGACGAGGCATTTTTCCAGCAATATTGCGCCGAAATTTTGCCAGACAATACCACGGAACTTCCACTTGCTGTCGTGCGTGAACAGCCCCCAGCGATTGCCTCGCGTCTGGTGCGGATGGTAGCACAGCGGTGTGGCATCACGCTGACGGCGACACAGACCGACGCGGTGCTGACCATGCGCCGTGGCGCATGTCTATCGTTACACGGCGGACTGCGTGTTGCGCACGAGGGCGCAGTGTTGCGCTTTTTCCGTCCCTATGAAACAGGAACACCGCTGGCACTGACCATCGGGGAACACGACTGGGGCGCATGGCGCGTCAAGGTGTGGGAAACCTGCGATGAGGTCGCCCCCCACGCACACACCGTCATGTTACGCGGTGGACTGCATACAATAGAACTCAAAGCGTGGGACTGTACGGGGCGGTTGGGTGTCGAAAATGGGCGGCGCACCGTCAAGCGGTTACTCGCTGACCACGGGATTCCCCCTGCACAGCGTGAAAATTGCCCTGCGATTTATGTCGAAGGTGTCCTTGCCGCCGTATTTGGCGCAGGTACCGATATAGCGTTTCGCCCCGTTAGGGGAGAGAAACAACTTGTGATCACGATAAAGAAAAAATCTACCGAACAAAAATAAAGGAGAGATAGAACCATGGGTATGATGGACCAGGATATTTTGAAGGTGTTATACACCGAGGAAGAAATCGCACAGCGTATTCAGGAGATGGGCGCACAGATTTACGAGGACTTTAAGGACCGTAATCCCCTGTTTATCAGCGTTCTGCGCGGTGCGTTCATCTTCATGGCGGATATCGTCCGCGCCTGCCAGATTAAGGGCGAAGTGGAATTCATTACCGCTTCCTCTTACCTAAACGGCACTTCCTCTACGGGAGAGGTAGCCATCACATCCAATGGCAACCAGTACTTGGATGTTGCTGGTCGTGACCTGATTGTTATTGAGGATATTCTCGACAGCGGTAATACCCTCTTTTCCCTCAATCAGCATTTTCTCGCCAACGGCGCTAAGAGCGTAACCATCTGTACCCTGTTGGATAAGCCCAGCCGCCGTGCGAAGGCAATTACTGCGGATTATGTTGGCTTTGTTGTGCCTGACCAATTTGTGGTTGGCTACGGTCTGGACTACGCCCAGAAGTATCGCAATCTGCCCTATATCGGCGTACTGAAGCCCGAAATCTACGAAAATAACTAACTCTGTCCCACTGGGGCACATAAAGGAGTGTACTATTTGACAAAACAAACGCGACGACCCCCAGTGGGGTTCCTTTTCCTGATACTCTCCCTATTTCTCTTTGGCTTTTATGCGTTGTCCGACAGTCTTGGCCCACAGGAGGTCACTTATGCAACGGTAGAGGAGCTGTTCGCCGCAGAACAAGTCGAGAGTTTCTGGGTCGATGATGGCGACATCCTGTATCTCAACCTAGTGGACGGTTCGACAGTGACGAACGAACTGGGCAGTACAGAGCTGTTCCGTACCGAACTGGGCGAACTTATCCACGCACAGAAAGAGGCTGGGATTCTCGTCGATTACGACTACAAACCGTATGCCGAACCCTCTTGGTGGAGCGAGATTGTCCTGTATGTTCTGCTGATTGGCGGTGTGTTTCTGCTCTGGCAGTACATGATGGTACGCGCACAGGGCGGTGGTGGCATGGACCAAGGGAAGCGATTTGGCCGTGCGAAAATCCGTTTTGGCAGTGACAACCCGAATAAAGTCAGTTTTGCCGATGTTGCTGGTGCAGACGAAGAAAAAGTCGAGCTGGAGGAGATTGTCGGCTTTTTGAAAGACCCCAAGAAGTATCTGGATTTGGGTGCGCGTATTCCGCGCGGTGTCCTGTTGGTCGGCCCTCCTGGTACGGGTAAGACCCTGCTGGCCAAAGCGGTCGCAGGCGAGGCAGGCGTGCAGTTCCTGTCCATCTCTGGTTCCGACTTCGTGGAGCTGTATGTCGGCGTCGGCGCAAGCCGTGTGCGCGACCTCTTTGAGGAGGCGAAAAAAGTCGCCCCTGCCGTGGTGTTTATTGACGAAATTGATGCTGTCGGTCGTCGGCGTGGTGCTGGTCTGGGCGGTGGACACGATGAGCGCGAACAGACCCTGAACCAACTGCTCGTGGAGATGGATGGTTTCATCGGCAACGAGGGCGTTGTGGTTCTTGCCGCTACGAACCGCGCCGATATCCTTGACCCTGCGCTGTTGCGCCCCGGACGCTTTGACCGTCAGGTATATGTGGGTGCGCCCGACAGCAAGGGACGCCAGGAGATTTTGAAAATCCATGTGCGAAACAAGCCACTCGCGGAAGATGTTGACCTCGGTGTTTTGGCACGGTCTACCCCTGGGTTCACTGGTGCAGATTTGGAAAATCTGGTCAACGAGGGCGCACTGCTCGCCGCCCGTCGCGATTTGCAATTTATCACGATGGATATTTTGCAGGAGGCAGTCATTAAGGTCATCGCAGGTCCTGAGAAAAAGAGCCGTGTCGTGCCACAGCATGAGCGTCGGTTGACCGCCTACCACGAGGCAGGTCACGCGGTTCTGCACCACTGTCTGGAGAGTGTCGACCCTGTGCATCAGGTGACGATTATTCCGCGTGGGCAGGCAGGTGGTATGACCATCTCTCTGCCTGTCGAGGACCGTGGCTATCGCTCCAAACGCTACATGGAGGAGGAGATTGCCGCCCTGTTGGGTGGTCGTGTCGCAGAGGCCTTGGTACTGGGCGATATTACTACTGGTGCGTCCAACGATATCCAGCGCGCCAGTGACATCGCACGGCGCATGGTGTCCGTCTACGGTATGAGCGAAACACTCGGCGCAGTCAGCTACGATTCCGGAAGCGATGAGGTCTTTATTGGCCGCAGTATGGCACAGGCGAAGAACTACTCCGAGGAGGTCGCCGCACAGATTGATGCCGAGGTGAAGCGGATTGTTGACACGGCCTACAAACGCTGTGAGGACATTCTGACCCAGCACCGCGACGCACTGGAAAATGTGGCGCAGTATCTGTTGGCACATGAAACCATGAGCGGTGAGCAGTTCACCGCCGTCATGGGCTTCGAGAAAGTCAAACCTGCGGAGTAACACAAAGTAAAAATTTTTGCACAAAAAGACAGAGAGTATTGCAACCTACCTGTAATACTCTCTGTTTCTTATTTTTTATGCTGATTTTTATTCTTCCATATCCAAATACATATCCTCGGCAGTTAGCAGAGCATCTTTCAGCTTGTTGCCTACCTTCACCAGTGGCTCGTTGTCACCATTGCTCATCAACTCCCCTGCAATACATTGTAGAGCATCATCAATCTGAGCAACCAAATAGGAATACAATTTTTGATAATTCACAATACCAGCCCCCTCACCTAAATTCAGATTGAAAAACAATTTGAATTACAATCCTATGATTAACATAACATTTGGGATAGCCTGTTGTCAAGGGGTGATAGGATGGCACAGTTCATACCAAAACAATACAAAAAAGAACAATTTACCATTCGCATGGAGCAAGATATGTTGGCACAGGTCGATGAACTGGCGGCACGATATCATTTGAGCCGTAGCGAGTTTATTGTCCAGTGCGTCAGCTTCGCTATCGAGCATATGTCCCATGAGGAGCAGTAAAAAGGCTCCCCTGTGTAAGGGGAGCTGGCACGGCGAAGCCGTGACTGAGGGGTTGTAAGCAAATTTTAACATGACAACCCCTCCGGGTTCGCTTCGCTCACCCACCTCCCCTTACACAGGGGAGGCTTTATTTTTTATAACATAAATCCTAACATATAATTCACCACTTGTGAAGCATACAATCATGTTAAGGAGTGATGGTATGGAACAGGAGAAGCTGATTATTTCCCCCAAACGGGCAAAGGGCGAGGATGGATATAAAACATTTTCCATTCGTATTAAGGACGAACTGGTGGAACAACTCAATCAAATTTCTATCCAGACGGGATACAGCCGTAATGCGTTGATTGTACAATGTGTTCGTTTCGCCATAGAGCATATGTCACATGAGGAATAAGAAAAATGCACAGTGTTGTATTGACAAAAGTGTGCAATCAGCATATACTATTAGTAAACTACAAAGGAGGTGTATCGCATGGCAAATATCACGGTACGCGTGGACGACGATTTGAAGCAACAGGCGGAAGAACTGTTCAAAGACCTCGGCATGAATTTGAGTACCGCCGTCACTGCGTTTTTCCGTCAGTCGGTTCGCGAACAGGCATTGCCATTCCAGTTGCGCCGAGAAATCCCCAATGCAACCACTCTGGCGGCATTTGCTGAAGTAGAGGATATGGAAGCACATCCAGAAAAGTACCCTCTCTATACGGATGTGAGCAAACTCATGGAGGACCTTCTGCAATGAGATATGCGATTCGTGTCACAACGCAGTTTAAGCGCGATACGAAATTAGCACAGCGCAGGGGTTATAATATGGATTTGCTACAAGAAGCGATTACATTGCTTGCAGAGGGAAATCCATTGCCAGAAAAATATCGCGACCACGCTCTTGTTGGTGACTATGTAGGGCATCGGGAGTGCCATATCCAGCCCGATTGGCTTTTGGTCTATAAAAAGCTCGAAAAGGAAATTATTCTGGAATTGGCACGCCACGGAACACACAGTGACCTGTTTAAGAAATAGATAGATTCAAAAGGCTCACCTTACACAGGGGAGCCTTTCTTTTATATCTGCGGTACGACTACACCGCCACGCGTGAGGACTTCTTCAGACAGTTCCACGGTGTTAATGGGGAGATAGTGAACGCTCTGCGCGTCATACTGTGCGGTAAACTCGTCCAAGGTTTGCAGGACTTCAAAGCCCATCTCGCCCTTGCGGTAGTGCATGGGGATAAGGATACGCGGTGCAACGGCATCGGCAACCTGTTTGGCGGTACAGACATCCAGCGTATAAGTTCCGCCAATGGGCAACAGCAACACATCACAGTGTCGAATCTGTGCGACCTGTTCCGCATCGAGCAAATGCCCTAAATCGCCCAGATGCACCACGGTGATTCCCTCAGCCGTCAGCACATGAATGGTATTCTCTCCGCGCTTCGCCCCCTGTACCTCGTCGTGGAAACTGGCTAGCTTCTGCACCGCAAAGGGGGAGGGCAAGCGGTTCGTCACACGCAATTTCTCTATGTAGCAGTGGTCAAAATGGTGGTGGCTACAGTATACCGCATCCACTTCTCCTGCAGTGTCCTCCACACCAGGTACCCCTTTGCAGGGGTCGAGCATGACACGGTAGCCGTCACTCTCCAACAGAAAACAGGCGTGTCCCAACCAAGTCAATTTCATCACAGATTTCCTCCTTGTGGTTTCGTTCTGTTGCTATTGTATCGGCTATCAAAAAATTTTTCAATAGATTCTAAATTTTTTTATTTAAAGCGGAACATTTTCCCATCTTTTTTCGTCTGTATGAATAGATACCCCACAGGAAGATGGGGAGAAAAAGGAGGAGCAAAAGATGAAAAGAACAATTCTTGCCGTATTCCTAATGATAAGCCTATTGACCAGCTTGACCGCCTGTGGCGGTGCGGCCACGGACAACATGGCGATGGACAACGGCGCAAGTGCGCCACAAGAAAGCATAAGTGGTGGCTTTGTTGACAAAGAGAGTGATTTCGACGGTGGTTGGGTGACGGAAGATTCCAAGGCAGAAATCGATATGCCCGAAGCCCCTAGCATTGACAATTCGCTCACTGGTAGCGATGTTTCTCAGAGCGCACTCCCCAATGCGAACAAGATGATTTACACCGCCGACATGACACTGGAAACACGCGATTTTGACGCAGCGAGCCAGTCCCTCACCACATTGGTCAGCTCTGTGGGTGGCTTCTTCGAGAGCCGTGAGTTACATCAGGGCGGAAACTATCGCTCTATCTTCTGCGTAATCCGTGTCCCTGCCGCACAGTTTCATGCGTTTCTCGACCAAGCAGGCGCAGTCGCACACATGACCTATCGCAACGAGTACAGTGACGATGTCAGCGAGGCGTATTACGATTTGGAGGCGCGTCTGACCACACAGCGCACCAAACTGCACCGCCTACAGGAACTGCTCGCCAAGGCGGAAGATATGGCAGATATTATCACCATCGAGAGTGCCATCAGCGATACCGAATTGCAGATTGAGTATCTTACTGGCAGTCTTCGCAATTATGACAGCTTGATTGGGTACTCCACTATCAATCTCTCCCTGCGTGAGGTCTATCGCCTGAGCAATGAGGAGGTTACACCCGTGACCTTCGGTGAGCGTCTGACGAACGCATTTAAGCGCGGTCTGGAGCAGGGCATTGACAATCTCGAAGATTTTGTCATTTTCGTGGCGCGCAACTGGCTCACGCTCATTGTGTACGCTGTGGTGATTGTGGCAGTGGTTGTGCTGATTCGCCGTCACAGACGCAAGCGACTTGCCAACAAGGATAAGGTCAACAGCACACCGAACTTCTGGCATAAAAAGACTGACGAAACTGATGAAAAGTAATAAAAAACCTCCGGCACCGCCGGAGGTTTTTCCTGTTTATTTCTTCAATTCGCCTGTGGCATTGGCACTGAGGTATGCATTGATAAAACCATCAATGTCACCATCCATGACGGCATTGATATTGCCGTTTTCAAAGCCAGTACGAGTATCCTTGGCGAGGGTATAGGGCATAAAGACATAGGAGCGAATCTGGCTACCCCACTCAATCTTCATCTGCACACCCTTGATATCACTGATTTTGTCGGCGTGTTGCTGAATCTTCATCTCCGTCAACTTTGCCGCCAACATCTTCATACAGTTCTCACGGTTCTGTACCTGCGCACGCTCCTGCTGACTGGACACAACCACGCCAGTGGGCTTGTGAATCAGTCGCACCGCAGAGGAGGTCTTATTAACATGCTGACCACCTGCACCAGATGCACGGTACACCTGCATTTCGATGTCCTCGGCGCGTAGGTCAACATTGGTATCCACATCAATCTGGGGCATAACCTCGACCGCAGAGAAGGAGGTCTGACGGCGCGCCTGTGCATCAAAGGGGGACACACGCACCAGACGATGCACACCATTCTCGCTCTTGAGGTAGCCGTAGGCATTTTCACCCTCGATGGAGATGGTGGCAGACTTGATACCGGCATCGTCACAGTCTTCGTAGTCCAAGGTTTTCCACTGGAAGCCACGACGCTCCGCCCAACGGGTATACATACGGTAGAGCATCTGGCACCAGTCCTGTGCCTCCGTACCGCCTGCACCTGCGTGGAGAGAGATAATCGCACTGGCACTGTCGTACTCGCCAGTCAGCAGCGTGGCGAGGTTTGCCTCGTGGAGCGAGGTTTCCAGTCGCTCATAGCCGTCGCGAATCTCGTCGAGCAGGGATTCGTCATCCTCCTCGATGGCCATTTCCACCAAGGTGGTCAAATCTTCCCACTGGGTCGTCAGACGCGCGTGTTGTTCCAACTTGTTCTTCAACTGCTTAGAACGCTGTAACACCTTCTGGGAGGCTGCCAAGTCGTTCCAGAAATTCGGGTCGGCGGTCTTGTCCTCCAACTCGTCCACCTCACGGCGCACGGTGTCCAAATCCAATGCGGTGGCGAGCTTCTTCAACTCAGGCTCCAGTGCGCCGAGTTTCTGTTTATAGCTGTCGTATTCAATAATGGGCATAGATATTCTCCATTCCAACTAAAATGCAATTGTATTTTCGTCAATTGTATATTATGCCACACAAGCAATCATTCTGTAAAGGGGGAAAATGGTTTTTTCTTTCCAAATTCTACACCACTCTTGTATTCTGAGCGGATTTCCGCTATAATAAAGTGATATTCTTTTAAGATTTGGAGAGAGGTTACATTGGAACGCAAAGAAGTTGTCATTTCCGCAGACGAGATTGCGCGTCAGCGAAACTTTATAAAAACCATCGCCACTCTGCACGAGGGGCGCACCGTCCGCGCCTTTGTGGATACTTACGGCTGTCAGCAGAATGTTGCCGACAGTCAGCGTATTATGGGGATGCTGTCCGACATGGGTTGTACCCTGACGGACACCGACAAAGAGGCGGATATCATCGTGATTAACACCTGTGCCATCCGTGAAAATGCGGAGAAAAAGGTGTTCGGCGTGATTGGACAGTTGGTACACTGCAAAGAGCAGAATCCCAACTGTATCATCGCCTTGTGTGGCTGTATGGCACAGCAGGATATTGTAGCGGCACGCGTGAAACAGTCCTATCGCCATGTCGATTTGGTATTTGGTCCGCAGGCACTCTGGAAATTCCCCGAATTGTTGCACAATGTCTACACCAACCGCCGCCGTGTGTTCTCCATCGAGGACGAACATGGCTCGATTGCCGAGGGATTGCCTGTGGTGCGCGAGAGCAATGTCAAAGCATGGGTGTCTATCATGTACGGCTGTAATAATTTCTGCTCCTACTGTATTGTCCCCTATGTGCGCGGCCGTGAGCGCAGTCGCGAGGCGGCACATATCATTGCCGAGTGCCGTGAATTGATTGCCAGTGGTATCAAAGAGATTACCCTTTTGGGACAGAATGTCAACTCCTACGGCAAGGACTTGGAGGTGCCGATGGATTTTGCCGACCTGCTCCGTGAGATTGACAAAATCGAGGGCGATTACCTCATCCGTTTTATGACCAGTCACCCCAAGGATGCCAGTCAAAAACTGTTTGACACGATGGCACAGAGCCGTCATGTCGCCCATCAGCTCCATCTGCCTGTCCAGTCTGGCAACAGCCGTGTGCTGAAAGAGATGAACCGCGGTTATACCAGAGAGCAATATCTGGAGAAAGTCGCGTATGCCAAGCGCGTCATGCCCGACTTGGTGTTGACTAGTGATATTATTATTGGATTCCCTGGGGAAACCGAGGCGGAGGCGATGGACACCGTTTCCCTCATTCGGGAAGTGCGCTACGATGCCCTGTTTACTTTTATCTATTCTCCCCGCCCTGGAACCCCTGCGGCAAAAATGCCCGACCCTGCCACCCGTGCCGAGAAGCAAGTCTGGTTTGATGCGTTGTGCAATGCACAAAATGAGATTTCCGCCGAACTGCATCGGGAGTATGTGGGACAGCGCGTGCGCGTGTTGGTCGATGGCGAGAGCGACGATGTGCGCTATCCGCTGACCAGCCGTACCGCAGGTGGTCGACTGGTGCATTTGAGCGGTGACAAGTCCCTCGTCGGACAGTATGTCACCACCTCCATCACCGACAGCAATACTTGGGCCTTGTTCGGTGAGGTCGAGTAACGATAGAAAGAGAGTACCGTCATGGCTGAAATGACCCCCATGATGCGCCAATATCTTGAGATTAAGGAACAACATAAGGATTCCATCCTGTTTTTCCGTCTGGGCGATTTTTATGAAATGTTCAACGAGGATGCACAACTGGTTAGTAAAGAGTTGGACCTCACCCTCACCACACGCGACCGCAACAAACCAGAGGACGAGCGCACCCCGATGTGCGGTGTCCCGTTCCACTCCTCGGACGGCTACATCGCCCGACTGATTGCCAAGGGCTACAAGGTCGCCATCTGTGAACAGACCGAGGACGCAACACAGGCAAAAGGTCTGGTCAAGCGCGATATCATCCGCGTGATTACCCCAGGCACAGTGGACAGCTCTATGCTGGAGGGCAGTCGCCCCAATTATATCTGTGGTATCTATCTGGATGTCAACTATGCAGGTCTATGCGTGTGCGATATCACCACAGGCAAAACCCATGTCACCGCGTTTTCAGGCGCACAGCGTGTCACGCACATTGCCAATGAATTGGGACGCTTTTCTCCTGTGGAGGCCGTTCTGAACGACACCGCCTTTGCCGACCCGATTCTGACCGAACTGCTCCGCAACAAACTGAACTGTCGCACGGAGAACTACGGTGAACGGCGGTTCCGTCTGGAGGAGGCACAGCGCAACGCCGAAAAGCAGTTCGGCGCACAGGTGCAGACATTGCCTGCCGCCAATCCTGCCGCCATGATGGCATTAGGTGGTTTGCTCAGTTTCCTGTATGAAACGCAAAAAACAGACCTGAGCCACATCAGTGACTTGGAATATTACGACCACGGACGCTTCATGGAACTGGATTTGACCGCACGGCGGAATCTGGAACTGACAGAAACCTTGCGTAGCAAGGAAAAACGCGGTTCGCTCCTCTGGGTGTTGGACAAGACCAAGACTGCGATGGGTGCGCGCTGTCTGCGCTCGTGGCTGGAGCGACCGCTGTTAAGCGTAGGGGCGATTGAACGCCGTCTATCTGGTGTCGATGCGCTGGTGCGCGACAGTATGGGCAGAGAAGAAGTCCTGCTCGCCCTGTCGGGGATTCACGATATCGAGCGTCTGATTGCCCGCATCGTCTACGGCAGTGCAGGCGGACGCGACATGGCTTCGCTCCGTGCCTCTCTGCAAAAGCTCCCCCACCTGAAAGAAACCCTCGCACCGTTCACCACGGGACTGCTCGCGGAACTGTGCACGGAACTGGACACACTGGACGATGTCTATACGCTACTCTGTGCCGCCATTGTGGATGAACCGCCGTTCTCCGTGCGTGAGGGTGGCTTCATCCGCGACGACTACTACGACGAAGTGGATCGTCTGCGCCATATTTTGAACGGTGGTAAAGGCATTATTGCGGAAGTAGAGGCGCGTGAGAAAGAAAAAACAGGCATTAAGAGCCTGAAAATTGGCTACAATAAAGTATTTGGCTACTATATCGAGGTCAGCAAGTCCTACTATGACCTCGTTCCTGAAACCTACATTCGCAAGCAGACTTTGGCGAACTGCGAGCGATTTATTACCCAAGAGTTGAAGGATTTGGAGCATACCATTCTGACCGCCAGTGACCAAGTAGTAGCACTGGAATTTGAACTGTTCACCAAACTACGCGCGTGTATTAGCGCGCAGACGGAGCGCATCCAGCGCACCGCCACTGCGATTGCCCAGCTTGATACCTTAGCTAGTCTGGCAACCGTTGCCGCCAAGCACAACTATTGTCGCCCCACAATGGACGACAGCGGTGTGATTGAAATTCACGATGGCCGCCACCCCGTTGTGGAGCGTATGTTGAAAGATACACTGTTTGTCCCCAACGACACCTACATGGGCGAACAGGAGAACCGTGTTTCCATTATCACAGGCCCCAACATGGCCGGTAAATCCACCTATATGCGCCAAGTCGCGCTCATCACGCTGATGGCGCAGATTGGTTCGTTTGTCCCAGCACGCACCGCACGCATCGGTGTCGTAGACCGTATTTTTACTCGCATCGGCGCAAGCGACGACCTCGCCGCAGGACAGTCCACTTTTATGGTGGAGATGAACGAGGTGGCGGATATCCTGCAATATGCCACCAAGAACAGTCTGCTGATTCTCGATGAGATTGGACGCGGTACGAGTACCTTTGACGGCATGAGTATTGCGCGCGCCGTGGTGGAACACTGTGCAGACAAGAAAAAACTAGGTGCTAAGACCCTGTTTGCGACACACTACCACGAATTGACCCAACTGGAGGGTGCGGTCGATGGCATTACCAACTACAATATTGCGATTAAGAGCCGTGGCGAGGAACTGATTTTCCTGCGTAAGATTATCCCCGGCGGTGCGGACAGAAGCTACGGTGTGGAAGTCGCCAAACTCGCAGGACTGCCAGACAGCGTGATAAAAAATGCACGGTCGATTCTGAAAGAATTGGAGAGCCAATCGGGGAAAGCGTCTGCACCGCGCCCGATACAGGACACGGAACAGGTGTCTATGACCGCACTGGGCGAAGCAGAGGTGATTGACCGTCTACGCCGTACCCAGATTGACACGATTACCCCCATTGAAGCAATGACCTTGCTCTATGAACTGAAACAGAAGTTAAAGTAAGGAGTACCTATGTTGATTCAACAGCTTGCGCCCCATGTGGCCGACCTGATTGCCGCTGGTGAGGTGGTCGAGCGTCCTGCCAGTGTGGTCAAAGAATTGGTAGAAAACGCGATTGATGCAGGGGCGAGTGCCATTGTGGTAGAAATCCAGAACGGTGGTATGACCTCTATCCGCGTGACAGATAACGGCTGTGGCATCACACGCGACGACCTGCCCACCGCCTTTCTGCGCCATGCCACCAGCAAATTACGCAGTGCAGACGACCTCTCCGCCATTGGAACGCTCGGCTTCCGCGGAGAAGCTCTGGCTGCGATTGCGGCGGTGAGCCGTGTGGAGATTTTCTCGCGCCATCGGGATGCGCTGTTGGGTGCAACCCTCTCGTTGGAGGGCGGTATCCCCAGTGCTGTCGAGGACGCAGGTTGTCCACAGGGTACGACCATTCTCGTGCGCGAATTATTTTACAACACACCTGCACGGCTTAAATTTATGAAAAGCGATAGCGCGGAGGCCTCCGCCGTTGCCTCGCTCTTACAGCAGATGGCTCTAAGCCATCCCGAAGTTTCGATACAGTATATCCGCGACGGCAAAGAGGAATTGCACACCCCAGGCGACAACAAATTGCTGTCCGCCATCTATGCCGCACGGGGGCGCGATTTTGCCCTGCACCTGACTGCCGTTGACGGTGGGGGCGAGGATGTCCGTGTGCGCGGTTTCGTCACTGACCCCCTCGCCTCACGCGGTAGTCGTGCCATGCAGACTTTCTTTTGCTGTGGCCGTGTGATTAAATCCGCACTGTTGACAGCGGCACTGGAGGAGGCATATGCCAACCGCCAAATGAAAGGAAAATTCCCTGGGTGCGTTCTGCACATTGACTTACCCCTGCATACGGTGGATGTCAATGTCCACCCTGCAAAGACCGTCGTAAAATTCGCCAAGGAGCGTGCTGTATTTTCCGCCGTCCACCACGCGGTACAGGATGCCTTAGACAGCATGGGCAGACCTGCCCCTACCCCTACGGCAATCCCCACCGTGCAGAGCGTCCCCAAAAAAGACTTTTATCAGACGATGGATGTAGCAACTTTCCGTAAACAGCAGGAAAATCCATCGAAGGCGACCGCACCTGTCCGTTCTCCGATGATTACCAGTCCCGAACTGGGCGGTCGGACGGCGTTGCACGACAGCGCACACACACGCAGAATCCCGTTACCTATCGAAAAGCCAGTACAGCCCTCGCGCAACCGTCCCCCCGAATTTTTCGACCCCAATAGACGAGCGCAGAACAAACCACCTGTGCCAATGCCCCCTGTGGAAGAAAAGCCAGTACAGACGACTATCCTACCGCAGAAGCCAACGCCGTGGCGGTTCGTGGGCGAGGTATTCAAGACCTACATCGTCGCGGAGGATGGGGATGATATGTGGCTCATCGACAAACACGCCGCCCATGAGCGTATCCAGTTCGACCGTCTGAAAGCGAACACAGAACCGCTGATGCGACAGCAGTTGTTGTCCAGTATGGCGGTGGAACTGCCCCGTGAGCAGTATGCCGTGCTGTTGGAACATCTGCCCCTGTTGGAGGAATTTGGCTTTGAGGTGGAGGATTTTGGTGACGGTGCAGTGCTAGTCCGCGCCATTCCTGCCGATTTGGAAACTGGCGTGGTGCGCCAGACATTAGAGGAATTGGCGGAGCGTTTACTCACCTGTGGCAGTGCCGACCCCACCACTACACGCGATGCCATGTTGCACACGATGGCGTGTAAAGCCGCCATCAAAGGCGGTTGGCAGTCGGACAAGGCAGAGCTACAAGTCCTATTGGACAAGGTGCAAAGTGGGGAAGTACAGTTCTGTCCCCACGGCAGACCCGTCAAAGTAAAACTCACCAAACACGAAATCGAAAAAATGTTCAAACGAGCGTAATATAAAAGCCTCCCCTTATGGTAGGGGGAAGTGGCAAAATCGAAGATTTTGACGGAGGGGATAGAAATGGCAACACCGAAGATTCTCTGTATTGTTGGTCCGACCGCCTGCGGTAAGACCACGCTCGGCATATTACTCGCCAAGCAGTTGCACGGCGAGGTCGTCAGCGTAGATTCCATGCAAATTTACCGTGGCATGACCATCGGCACGGCCGCGCCCACCGCAGCAGAGATGGACGGTGTACCGCACCATATGGTCGCGATTGCCGACCCAGAGGAAAATTGGTCGGTGGCGCGCTTTGTGGAGGAGGCCGACCGCTGTATTCAGGATATTCTCCACCGTGGAAAACTCCCGATTCTGGTCGGTGGCACAGGGTTATATCTGGATGCCATCATCGCAGGGCGCACATTCGCCCCGGGTATCAGTGGTGGTGAAATCCGCACCACACTGGAACACCGTCTGGCGACCGAGGGCATCGCGCCGTTACACGAGGAACTGCGCGCCGTTGACCCAGAGAGCGCAGAGCGACTGCCTTTGGCAGATGAAAAGCGTATTTTGCGCGCATTAGAGGTCTATCTGGAAACAGGAAAGACCATGACCCAGCACAACCAAGAGAGCCAGCAAATCCCCAAGAAGTACGATGCCACCTACATCGGCCTCGCTTTTGCCGACCGCGCCGATATGCGTGCGCTCATCGACCGCCGTGTAGACCTGATGGTGGAGAACGGTCTGCTGGATGAAATCCGCGCGCTACTGGCGCGTGGTCTTGACCGTTCCTGCACTGCACTACAGGCGATTGGCTACAAAGAATTTCTCGCCGCACTGGATGGCGAGGCAAGTATGGCAGATGCCATCGAAGAAGTGAAGCTCCGTTCGCGCCAGTATGCGAAGCGACAATTGACCTGGTTGCGCCGAAATCCCGCCATTTTTTGGATACACTGGGAAAAAGAGAGAGATTTTTCCGCTGCCATCCGTCTTTCGACAGACTTTCTCGCCTCTCAGGGCATACAATAGGCCTTGAGGCGGACTGTCAGTCGTCCGCCGACATATTACGATATAAGAGAGGTAGACGACATGACACAGATGCAAACGCAGAAGACCAATTTACAGGATGCTTTCCTGGCAGCCGCACGGCGCAACGAGATTCCCGTGACCGCATTTCTGGTCAACGGGTTCCAGATGCGCGGTATCATCACTGGCTTTGACCCGTTCACCGTTGCACTGACGGCGGAGGGCAAGCAGAATCTCATCTATAAACACGCCATATCAACCATCAGCCCGGTGCGAAGCGTGGACCTGTCCGATTGGGAAAATTCCCTCTGACCGATTGCGCGTAACCCCCGGCGTACAGAGAGAGAACGCTACTTATGAAAAACACCAACCTTTCCATAAAACTTGTGATGGCGATTACCATTGTAGTCGTTCTTGTCTACTTTGGAACCAATCTTGCCTCGTTCTTTATCGACCCCTTTTCTACCACGCTCGCCTATTCCTACACCGCCGAAAATGCCGTGACCGTATCGGGCTATGTCGTGCGTGAGGAGGAGGAGATTGCCGTTGACAGTGAGCGGATGTATTTCTTCCGCAGTGAGGGGGAGCGCATCAGCACAGGTGGCAGTATAGCACTCCAATACGACACCGTGCAAATCCTACGGGATGCCAACCGCCTGCGTACGCTGGAGGAACAATTGGAACAACTGCTGTACGCAGAAGCCCTTGTAACCTCCGCACCTGCCACTGGCTCTCTCGCCCAAGAGGTAAACACCGCCCTCACAAATTTTCATGTTGCGCGCGCCAATGGGACATACGGCACGGTGGCAGAGGCCTGTACCGCCGTCCGTGCCGTTATCCTGCGCCATAGCTATGCGTACAGCGGTACGGAGGAATTGAACCGCTCTATCACCACTCTGCAGAGTGAAATCGCGTCGCTGTCCGCCTCGGTCAGTGGAGCAACCACCGCCGTCCGTGCGTCACGCAGTGGCCTGTTCAGCTCCCTAGTCGATGGGTATGAGCGTATTTTAACCCCAGAGAGTGTGCAGACTATGACACCAGAGGACTACCGTGACCTCGTGCCCCAGAAGACCACCAGTGCGTGTAAGCTGGTCTACGGCTCGAAGTGGTACTTCGTCACGCTCCTGCGTACCGCTGATGCCAAACACCTCGCCCCTGGTGACAAGGTGACGCTCCGCTTCCATAGCGGACTGGACCGCGATTTGACGCTCACCGTGGAGCGACTGAGTGCCGAGGAGGGGGGACAGCGTCTGTTGGTACTTTCCTCGGACAAAAATCTGCATCTGACCACCCTGCTACGGCGACAGAATGCACAGCTCATCTTCGCACGCTACGATGGGATTCGCGTCCCACGCAGTGCTGTGCGTATTGTCTGGGAAACGGTAAAGGACGAGGATGGTACCCCCATTCGCAATGCAGACGGGACAGAAAAACAACAGCAGAGCTATGTGGTATACTGTGTGTGGGGCAAGACAGCCAGATTGAAGAAAATCAACATCCTCTGGCAAGAGGACGAGTATATGATTGTGGAATCCGCAGACACGAACGACCCAAAGCGTCTGCTACGCGCAGGCGACCAAGTCATTACCGCGGCCGCCGACCTATATGATGGAAAGGTAATCGAATGATGGAACAGATTAGAGAGAACATCGCTATCATCCGCGAAAAAATCCGCGTTGCCGCAGAACAGGCAGAGCGCGATGTAAACGACATCCTGCTGGTGGGGGCCAGCAAAATGAACGACAGTGCCGCGTGTCGCGCCGCTATCGCAGCAGGCATTGACGCACTGGGCGAGAACCGCGTACAGGAGATGACCCAAAAACTGAGCGAAGGCGCGTATGACGGTGCGCCCCTGCACTTTATCGGGCATCTCCAGCGCAACAAGGTTCGGCAGGTGGTAGGCAAAGTCGACCTCATCCACTCCGTCGGTTCGCTGGCTCTGCTGGACGAGATTGACAAACAGGCCAAAAAATTGGGCATCCAACAGGATATTCTCTTGGAGGTCAACATCGGTGGCGAGGAGAGCAAGAGTGGCTTTGCACCGCAGGACCTCTTTTCCGCCGCACAGTATGCACAGACCTTGGAGAATATCTGCGTCAAGGGATTGATGACCATTCCCCCCGTACAGACCGTTCCCCACGGAAATCTCCCGTATTTTGCTGAAGTGCATCGTCTTTTTGTTGACATAAGTGCAAAATTGTATCATAATGGTTTTGTATATCTTTCTATGGGTATGAGTGACGATTT
>JAZRID010000180.1:0-1768 GCA_045645125.1 Oscillospiraceae bacterium
TGCCGAAACCGGCCATCAAGCGGCAGGCATCGTCGGTCTCGTCTACCAATCGCTGTACAAGCACCAATTCCGTTTCGGGGCGCAGAGCGCGCGCCAAATCCGCCGCATCCGCACAGCAGGTCTCTGCAGCGAGGCGGTCGAGTATCTTATCCAGTTCTAATGCGCGATAATCTCGCTCCATATCGGTTCTCCTATACTAATTCGGGTCGTAATGTATGGTAAAAGTCAAGTGTGTTATACCGTCGCTGTTGCTGTGCGAGCAAAAACCGCTCCATCAACCGCGCGAGCTGCAAGGTATCTGCCGCAGGCAGAGAAAACGCGAAGCAACGCGCAAAATCCCCCTGCAAAATATGCCTGAGTGCTGCAAGTACGCCTGCGGTAACGGGGATACCGTCAGTCGGTGTGCCGCAAGACGAACAGGTCAGCGTGCCCTCGATGGGGGAAAACCACATTAAGGTATCCTCTCCCCGACCGCAACGGCTGCACCCCGTCAAATCGGGGGTGTAACCCTCAAGACACAGCAATCTCCCCTCGACCACCGCTTTAATCAGCATCGGGTCGCGCGTGCCCTCGCAAAGATAGTGCAGAGCATTGAGAAGCAACCGCAAATGCTCGGTCGCAGGGGCATCCGTCGGGGTCATATGCAGCGCAAGCTCGCAGAAATACTGCGCGAGCGCCATCTTTTCCACATCCTCGCGCAAACCGAAAAATACTTCCTGCGGTTTGGCGTCCTCTAATATGTATTTATCCCGACCTGGGATAAGACTGAGCCGAGAATAGCACAACTGCTGTGTTGCCGCACCAAAGCGACTCTTCACGTTTCTCGCTCCGCGCGCACTCGCGCGCAAAAGCCCCTTGTCCCGTGTCAGGATTGCCACAAACCTATCCGATTCCGCCACGGTAGGATAATCCCGCAATATCAGACCGTCGGTCATCAGATGCTGTTTTGTTCCCACCGTCGGCGTCCTCCTCTCCTTTGGTGTTATTCATCGGCAACGTGACACCGCGGTAGCGCAAATAGTCCTCTACGCGCCCCGTTACGGAAAACTGCTGCCATAATACCTGCTTATCCATCCCGTCCACATCCTTTCACGGATAGTGTATCCTCTCCGTGAACGAATAGCGACGGCAATTCTTGTTATGTCTAGCAAATCAATCCAGTTTGTACCCTAGGCCGGACAAAAAGCCCTGACGGTTGCGCCAGTCCTCTTTGACCTTCACCCAGCATTGCAGGTTGACCTTTGTGCCGAACAGCGCTTCAAGGTCTACGCGAGCAAGGGACGCAATCTGCTTTAACATCGCGCCCTTTTTGCCGATAACCATACCCTTGTGGCTGTCTCGCTCGCAATAAATATACGCATCAATATCGAGAATCGTGCCCTTTTCTGTTTCTCGGTCGCCCATCCGCTCGATGGCGACGGCGATACCGTGGGGAATCTCCTGTCGTAATAACTGCAGCATTTTCTCGCGAATAACCTCAGATGCGAGCGCCTGCTCAGTCTGATCGCTGGTCGCATCCGCAGGAAAAAAGTGCGGACTCTCCACCGCGAATTTCTCCAACACGCTAAACAGCTCGTCCAGCCCGTCGCCTGTCAGCGCAGACACGGGCAAAATGGCATCAAACGCGGCGCGTTCCTTCCCCGCGGCGTTGCCCTCCAGCACATGCCCCTTATCGGTAACGGTGTCAATCTTATTAATGACGAGAATTTTCGGCAAACGCTGTTTGGAAAACTGTTCAAGCAGCGCTTCCTCTTCCTCGCGGATGTTC
>JAZRID010000181.1:0-4496 GCA_045645125.1 Oscillospiraceae bacterium
GCAAGACGCGACAAGCGCCGTAGCTCCCACTGGAAGCTGGAGGTTCCCGGTCTGGTCGCTTGCCCCAAGTGCGGTGCGATGCGCCTGCCCCACAGAATGTGTGCTGAGTGCGGTACCTACAATGGCCGTCAGGTCAAGACCGTCAAGTCCACGGTGGCAGAGTAATCCCAATTAAATCAGCATGAAAGCGAAGGTGTATGCCTTCGCTTTTTTGCCGTTCTGCGACTTGCGAAAGTGCCCTCTGTGTGCTATACTGTGCCTGTATCAAGACGGTACTGTGCTAAAGGAGGCGTGCTATGAGAAATTGGAAGAAATGGCTCTGCTGGATGCTTGCTATGGTATGTGTGACGCTGACGGCCTGCGGTTCTCAGCAGGAGGAACCGCCACCAGAACCGATACCGCCAGCAACGATTACCCCAGATGCAACTGGTATGATGACATGGGGCGGGCAGACCTTCTCGATAGAAGAAGAATCGTTGTTCCTGAATTTACAGATTAGAAGTAATGAGATTCTGGACCTGTCGCCCCTGTTGTGGTGTACGCAACTGCAACAACTGAATATCCATGTGACGGTGACACCCCATATCTACCAAGATAAGTATGGGGATAAGCACTTGGTGGAATTTACGCCTACAGATTTGACCCCGTTGGCGGCACTGGACAATTTGGAGCGACTGGAATTGAATGTCGGTACGATAAACAGTCTTGCTCCGTTGGCGCATTTGTCGAATTTGACTACGCTCGTGTTGTGGCTCGATGGAGAAGCTGATTTATCACCGCTTGCCTCCTGCACCAATGTGGTGAGCTTGGCTCTGGGCGGTCGGACAAGTGTGGACTTGACACCGCTACGGGAATGTCCATCACTGCGTAGCTTGCGCGTGGATATTTACGATACGGAGTGGAATACACCAGACTTGTCTGTGCTCTCTGGTGCACCGTGTCTACAAGAATTGTGTATTGGGGGAAGTAATGGGTTAGGGAAGCTGGTGGATGTTCCGCTAACGCATCTGGTTGACCTGAATGATTCCGCCGATATTTTGGAAAATCTGCCGATGTTGGACACTTTGACTACGGTGGAGTTTAGTGATGAGCATTTGCAGGATATGCAACCTCTGTTGTTACACCCGTCTGTAACGGAGATTGTCTTGGAGGTCGGGGCACAGGAGATTGAGAGGGGAACGGTCATTACGGACCCCGATGACCCTATACTGGACCGCCTTGTGACTGCGATTCCTGTCGCACAATTGCGGAGTTTCCTCGTGGGTGGGACATCGATTACGCTGCATGTGAATCAAAACCGTACCGCTGGTGCAATGAAATGAGAATGAAGAAAGGGAGTGCCGTAGCACTCCCTTTTCCCGTTTATATATTTGTACTTAAATTTTTTCCAGTGAGATATCACCGCTGATGCTACTGATGGAGAAGGTTCTGTCACCACCGTCCAGATAGACCGCGTTGCTCGATTTTCTGCCAATCGTGCCGACCAGTTCAAAATCTGTACTCAAATCACCGCTGACTGTGCGGAGGGCAACCTTGAATCCCTGTCCGTCGGGGATGCGAACGCAACAGTCACCAGATTTGCTCTCCGTGTGCAGTTCGAGGGGGAGGGTTTCTATCTCTGCGTCGACATCACCGCTCATACTGGAGCAGTGGACCAAATTCGCAGTACCACGAAGCTCGACATCACCGCTCATGCTATTGGCCTTGACCGCAACAAAGCGACCAGTGAGGCTTATATCACCGCTCTTGGTTTCTGCCTCGACATTGCCTGCCAGTGCTTCACCGCTGATGTCACCGCTGACGCTCTTGAACAACATCTGCGGACAGCAGGTGTGCGACGCGTCGATATCACCGTTGACGGTCTGAATGGTGAGGTCGCCTGTTTCCAGTGTGTCAGTAAGTTCGACATCGCCGTTGACGGTGTTGATGCGGATAAACTCCCACTCCTTGTCGGGTATGGTCAATTCGACATCGGTGCGGACCAGTCCACGACCAAAGGCAACGGAGGAGGATGCTGTCGTGCCCTGACGGATGTACAGCACGCCATTATCGTCCAGACGAACCTCGATTTCTTCCTCGGGGCGACCACTGACCTCGACATTCTCTTGTTCGGCAACGCTGATATTTACATCGCCATTGTGGAGTTGGATGTCCAAAGCCTTCACATTGTCGGCTGGGAGTTTGGCAATCTCTACGATACGACCTTTGCGGTTGGACTCCCAGAAAAAGCCACCCTTGCCACTGTCAAAGCCACAGTTAATCTTGATGCCGTCGGGATATTTTTCTTGAAATTTGTTGCCTAAGTCACGCGTGATAATCTTTGCCTGGTCCACGGCATCCTTAGTCTGGGTGATGGTTTCGCGAACGACATCTTCGATGCCTTTGAGAAAATCGTTGATGTGATAACTGTGACCTGCTTGCTGACCATGTTGGTCGTTCTGATAGTCGGGTTCGACTGTTTCGCCGTTCTCCATATCGCCCAGATAGGTCAACAGCTCGCTGACATCGCCTAAGTTCTCCATGGCACGGCGGTACGCATCCTCCTCGTTTGCGCCTTCCGTAACAAAATCGACATACCGCTGATAGAGATTTTCGCTTAATTCCTCAATGAGTTCCGTCTTGGTGTTGCTGTCCTTTGCGGTACTCAGACGCTCGGCTACCGCAATGATGATTCTGGTTTTGATACGGTCCATGCTCTTACTCCTTCTCTACAGCGATTAGGCTGTCAATCAATTTTCGGGTTTCTTCCCACTCCCGACAGTTTTCTTCCCATTTCCGTCTGCCGAGTTCGGTGATAGCGTAGTAGCGGCGGCGCGCACCAGGCCCATCTTCTCCCCAGTAGGAGGTGATGAAACCGCTCTGCTCCAGTCGCTTAAATGCAGTGTACAGCGTGGCCTCCTTAAAGCCGTATTTGCCAGCGGTACGCTGTTGGACATTCTTGTTAATCTCGTAGCCGTAATTGTCCCCATGCACAAGTTGCGTTAAAATGATAGTGTCTGTGTGTCCACGCAGGATATCTGCTGAAATCGACAATCCAAGCACTCCCTTTCTCGTTTGATACACAGGGGTGAGTTTTTCCTGTGTTGTGCGGTTATCATAACATGAGATACATCATCTGTCAAGGTATATCCGTAAAGAAAGTATTAACATTTTGTGAACCGTGTTTTCTTGTTACTTTAAAGCAAAAGACGCTATTCTTTTTTATGAAAAAGTGACAAATTGGGGTTATATGGTAATTTTGGTAGGCGCAGGTAGTTCGGACACAAAATATTTTCAAAAACACTGTATTTTTTCAAAAATTTTTCTGGTATTTCTGAAACACATATGTTACAATACACTGGAAATTGTGAAAATTTTCATGAAGAGGCAAAGAGGTTCTGTTTTTCCTCTGCCATAGATGCCCAGATTGAGCAAAAAAGTAACGAAGTGCTTGCTCACAGCATGGGTAGATTCCCTTTGGATAATACCTGCCGCCAGCAGGTGTTATTAAATACAAAACAAGAAAGGATGAGCACAGTGAAAACAAGAATCAGAAGCTTTTTCATGGCAATGCTTCTGGTGCTGTCCATGACGGCCACAACATTGGCTGCCGGGACAGACGCTGCCGTAGGTATTAACCTGTTGGCAGAAAGCGAGTCAGGTATCGTCGTTCTCGATGTTTATCTGACAGCAAAGAACGCCACCAATGGCCGTGTTGTCATCGATTACGATGAACAGCTGGTCGAATTGGTGGAAACGCGCACCGTTGGCACTTGGGTGACTAGTGTCAACACCGCTAAAGAAGGCGAAGTCGCCTTCGCGTGGGTTGGAAGTGACCTTTCCAGTACCACGGAGATTGTCCAGATGGTATTTGATGTCAAGGTTGCAAAGTATGTTTCTGCCACTTTCAGTGGTGAGGTGACTGAACTGTATGACAATGGTACCAGCCTGCTGGATGAGGCTATCACCGATTCCGTCGAAGTGGTGGTCGTTCCCGCTGGTGAGTCTGGCCCCTCCCATCCCCCTGTGAACCCCAAGCCTCCCGTCGAGGACCCCGATGACGGTAAGGACGATGAGCAGGACAAGCCCGGTATCGAAATCGGTATCGAGATTCCCGAGCTGACCGAGGAGAAGTACGAGTCCATCGTTGCACAGTACACCGATATCCCTCAGAACTGGGCAACCGATTCCATTGTTAAGGCCGTCAACGCTGGCCTGTTCAATGGTACCTCTGACAACACCTTCTCCCCCGCGGCTAAGATGACCCGCGCACAGCTGTTGTCCGTTCTGGCCCGTCTGGCTGGCGTAGACACCAAGGGCGGTGCCACTTGGTACGAGAAGGGCATGAATTGGTCCAAGGAGAACGGTATCTCTGACGGTTCCAACCCCAGCAAGAACATCACCCGTCAGGAACTGGTCACCATGCTGTACCGCTTCGCTGGTGAGCCCGCTACCAACGGTAGTCTGGCTACCTTTACTGACGCTTCTTCCGTCGCCAACTATGCAGTTGACGCAAT
>JAZRID010000182.1:0-1235 GCA_045645125.1 Oscillospiraceae bacterium
CCACCTACACGCACACCGTTTCCCGACTGGATATCGACACCTACGAGCATGTCAACAACTTGCGCTACCTCGACTTTGCACTGGAGGCTCTGCCGACAGACCTATATTACCATCCCCCTGCCACGGTGGAAATTGTCTACCGCAAACAGATTTTGCCCAACACGGAGATTCGCTGTCTGTACGGTCGTACTGAGGACGGCAAACACCAAATCGAAGTGCAAAGTGGCGAGGGGAACGACACAGTCCACCACGCATATCTCTGGTTTTATTAAAAATTAACATACAACAGGAGGCACACTATGAACGAACTTCTCTCTTTTATCTCTGCAAGCCCCAGCCGTTTTCATGCCGTGGACAATCTGGCTCGTGAACTGAGCGAGGCAGGCTATACCCGTCTGGCTGAAAGCGAGAAATGGGATATCGTCCCCGGTAGCAAGTATTTTGTGACCCGTAACGGCTCTGCTCTGCTGGCATTCCGCGTCCCCAAGGCCGATTTTACCGGCTTTATGATTTCCGCTAGCCACAGCGATGCCCCCAGCTTCCGCATCAAGCAGAATGCAGAGCTGAGTGGTCCCGACAAGTACATCCGCATCAACACCGAGCGTTACGGCGGTATGCTGTGCGCACCTTGGTTCGACCGTCCTCTGACCATCGCAGGCCGTGTGCTGGTTCGTACCGAAACTGCCATCGAAACCCGTTTGATTTATGTGGACAAAGACCTGCTGATGATTCCCAATGTCGCTATCCACATGAATCGCAACGCCAACGACGGCTACAAGTACGATGCTAAGTGCGACACCATCCCCCTGATGGGACAGGGCGATGCCGCCAACACCATGCGCGGTGTCATCGCAAAGGCCGCCAACTGCAAGGAGGAGGACATCCTCGGCCACGACTTGTTCCTGTGCATCCGTCAGAAGGGCATGGTCTGGGGTCTGAATGACGAGTTTGTTTCCGCCCCCAGTCTGGACGACTTGCAGTGCGCCTACGGTTGCTTCCGTGGCTTCATGGCGGCAACCGACAGCGACAGCCTGCCCATCTTCGCCTTGTTGGACAACGAGGAAGTCGGCAGTCTGACCAAGCAGGGCGCGGATGGTACGCTGATGAGCGATGTGGTAGAGCGTATCTGCACCGCACTGGGCCGTGACAAGTGTACTGCTGTCGCCAACAGCTTCCTGGTCAGCGCAGATAATGCACACGCTGTCCACCCCAACCACCCCGAATATACCGATGCT
>JAZRID010000183.1:0-1578 GCA_045645125.1 Oscillospiraceae bacterium
AGCACACGCATCTCCTCGGCGCGCATCTCTCGGCTGATACGCGCCGCGATAGCATCACGGGCAATGGTCGGATAGCGGATGTGTCGTTGCAGGTCGATGTACATGGGTCCTAGTCCCAACTTGGGATGCACGAGAACTGGTGTTTGTAAATCGACCTGATTAAACGATTTATTGAGGTCTGCGAGAATAACGATGGGAAATTCCAAACCTTTCGACTTGTGGATACTCATAATTTGTACCCCGTTGCTTGTGCCTGTGGAAACACCTGTCGGCTGGTCACCATGTTCCAACAGGAAACGCAGGTGGCTGACAAAGGAAAACAGTCCCTTGTAGCCAGCGGTTTCAAAATTTTTCGCGTGTTCGTACAGTGCAATGAGATTTTCTCGGCGGTCCTCTCCGTGCGACATCGCACCAAACACACCCAAGATATTAAAGGTATTATATAAATGCCAGAGCAGGCGGTGGACGCTCATATCCTTAGCGCGTGTGCGAAGCTCCACCAATTGTGCAAGGAATTGCGTGCAGTCCTCGTCTGTACAGGCGACAAGTGCATCATAAAAATTCCCTTCCGCGTGCAGTCCTCGGATAAGGGCCAGTCGGTCTGGACTAAACCCGAAAACAGGAGAGCGCAAAACAGAGATGAGTGGCACATCCTGTCGAGGATTATCTAACACCTGCAAGAAAGCGAAAACAACCGCTACCTCCATCGTCGCAAAAAAATTGTCATTTTCCTGCACAGAACAGCGGATATTGCGCTCCGCCAAGGCGCGGATATAGTGGTGCAGTCTTGGCCCTGGGGAGCGCATCAGTACCACGATGTCCTCCGCACGACAGGGGCGAAATCCATCGCCATCCGCCACAGGATATCCCTCGTCCAACAGTGTGCGAATCCGCTCGGCAACAAAACGCGCTTCGAGCAAGGCACGGCTCACACGCCCCTCTCCGCCGAACGGAACACCGAGCAGATGGAACTCTGGCGCGTCGTCTGCCCGCTCTGGCAGATAGGTTGCGCCAAAATTGAGCTGTTCCTCGTCACCGTAGTCCATCTCGCCCATTTCCTGGGACATAATGGCACGGAATACAAAGTTGGTCGCGTCTAGCACGGGCTGTCGGGAACGGAAATTCTGCGAGAGTAAAATCTTCCTCGGCTCACCCGATACGGCATCCTGTGCGTAGGGATACTGGAGATACTTCTCCAAAAAAATGGTGGGGTCAGCCAGACGAAAACGGTAGATGGACTGCTTCATATCGCCAACTGTAAAAAGATTTTGTCCATTCTGAGAGATGGCGGAAAAAATACAGTTCTGTACTTGGTTGGTATCTTGGTACTCGTCCACCATCACTTGACGGTACCGCTGGGCAACCAGATGTGCCAACGGCGTGCGCTCTCCGTGTTCATCCAACAGCAGAGAGATGGCGTAGTGTTCCTGGTCGGAGAAGTCAGTGACATTACGGCGCAGTTTTTCTCTGCGGTAGGCATCGGAGAAGTCGATGCAGAGCTGTAACAATGCATCCATCGCCTCCGCGCAGTTCCGCAAATCGAGGGTAGCGTCCTCTGCGCGAACCGTGAGAATCCCC
>JAZRID010000184.1:0-8289 GCA_045645125.1 Oscillospiraceae bacterium
ACCAGTTCAAATCTGGTTAGCAGCTCCATGAAAACCACTTGAATCTTCGGATTTGAGTGGTTTTTTTGTTGTCAATTTTCCTCTGAGGAAACAAATGAAAATTTGTGATAAGATATACCAATATTACCTTGACAATGATAGAAATGGGGGATAGAATCAAGCGGATACCATAGCAAATGGTATTTGTTCCCTTTAATGGGAGAGAAAAAAGAAAGGAAAGAAGCAAATGAAACGATTTCTCGCACTTGCGCTTGTTGTTGCCATGATGTTGGGTCTTACTCCGACAACTTATGCAGACAATAAGCAGCAAAATGGGGAAAGCAATATGCTGACAGCTGATGAGCTGTCTGATGTTGTGCGCCCCAGCAAATCCGAATCTGCTGATAACCCCTTGGCCGAGGTGAAGCAGGTGTACAACAAGGATGATATCGTTACGGTTATCGTCCATCTGGAAAGCTCTCCCGTTATTGAGAGCTATAGCACCTATGGCCTCTCCAAGGGAGAGTCCGCAGGTTCTGCC
The DNA here is from genome assembly GCA_045645125.1 of Oscillospiraceae bacterium. Classification (GTDB taxonomy): domain Bacteria; phylum Bacillota; class Clostridia; order Oscillospirales; family Oscillospiraceae; genus Pelethomonas. The sequence continues at coordinate 521 of JAZRID010000184.1, forward strand.
CTGTCCACATTCCTGAACTCTGCGGATGCTATGCGCTACGCTGAGAACCTGATAATGGAGCAGAATGCTATTATCAACCGTATCACCAAGCGCAATGCTGACCTTCAGCTGGAGGTCGTTGCACAGTGGACCAATCTGGTCAACGGTATGGCTGTCCGCCTCCCCTATGGTCAGGTGGAACAGCTGCGCGAGGCTGAGGGTGTCAAGAATGTCTATGTGCAGAAAGTGTACGCTCGTCCTACCGAGCCTGTCGTGGAAGCTGGTAACGCTGGTTACAGCTACGATATGGTTGGTCTGGGAGAGGTATGGGGCGAAGGCTTCACTGGCGAAGGTATGCTGATTGCTGTCCTCGATACCGGTCTTGACCTGCTCTATGCGACCTATTGGGATGATACAATTGGTGAGAATGTCACTGGTATCCGCAGTGTCCATGAGGCATTCACCGAAAATTCCTTCAAATCTGAGGGTATCGAAACCCGTTGGGACGAAGCCAGCATGAAGGCATTCGTAGAGAGCAACAATCTGGTCGCAAACACCGACATGAACGGCGGCATCCTTATCTACGAAGGCAATGCGTTGTACAAAAACTTGAAGGTTCCCTTCGCCGCTGACTATGCTGATGGCGATGTGAATGTCTGGTCCTCTGCGACCCACGGTACCCATGTCGCAGGTACTGTCGCAGGTTATGTCGAGACTGCCGAAGGCGAAGTGGTCTTCTCTGGTGTGGCTCCCGATGCACAGATTCTGGCCATGAAAGTTTTCCCCGATGAGGATGGTGGTGCAGAGGAGTACGCTGTTATCGGCGCACTGGAAGATGCCGCCAAGCTGGGTGCCGATGTGATGAACCTCTCTTTGGGTTCTGACAACGGTTTTGCCGAGGATGACACCGTGGCAAGCGAGGTGTATGAGCGTCTGAGTGAGGCCGGCATCCTGTTTATGATTTCTGCTGGTAACTCCTACCACAGTGCATACGAGAATAAGTATGGTATCGACAGCAACCCTGCTTCCGACCCCGAGATTTCTATGATGAGCTCTCCTGCGGTCTACGGCAGTGCACTGTCTGTTGCATCCGTCAATAATACCATTCAGGGTCAGACTGAGCTGACTTGGACCGATGCCGATGGCGTGGAACATAAGATTGCCTATCTGGACCCCGTTTCTGGTGCTATGCGTGGTATGTTCGGTAGCGAGGAAAATCTGGCTATCAACATCATTCCCGTTGACGGCGCAGGTACTTATGAGGACTACTACAATGCTGGCTTCCGTAGCTACTACGGCTACGGTGAGATGGGTGTTGTCGGTATTGCACTGGTGCAGCGCGGCGGCAACAATGAAGCCGGCGAGCCCATCAGCTTTGCTGAGAAAATCAACAACGCTACCAAGTTCAGCTGGAGTTATTATAATCCCGAGCTGGGCTACTATGTCACTGAATATCCCGTCAAGGCTGTTCTTATCTATGACAACAACGACCAGTCCACCGAACTCATCTATATGAGTGGTGAAACGCTGATTAGCAGTGCATTCATCAACGGTGTGGACGGTGCAGCTCTGGCTGCCGCCGCAAAAGCTGCCATCGAAAATGGCACTTATGTGACGCTGAAAAATGTTGACCTGTTCGATACCATTCTCCCTTGGGAGTTGGGTGGTCAGATGAGTGAGTTCTCCTCCTGGGGTGCAGGTCCTGGTCTGGAGCTCAAGCCTGAGATTAGCGCACCCGGCGGTAATATCTGGTCCGCCGTCAACGACGAGTACTATCGTGGCGGTTCTGGTGCTTACACCGATTACACCGGTGCATATGCTCTGATGAGTGGTACTTCTATGGCCGCTCCCCATATGTCTGGTATCACCGCTTTGGTACAGCAGTATATTCGTACCGAGTTGGGTATTTCCGACACAATTAGCGTGTCCGACTTGGCCGATAATCTGATGGTCAGCACCGCAATTCCCATGTTCGATGCCTACGGAACTTATTATTCTCCCAGATTGCAGGGTGCAGGTATGGTCAGTGCTTCTGGTGCTGTGTCCACGCCTGCATACATCACCGTTGCTGGTCAGAGCGTCGGCAAGCTGGAGTTTAAGGATGACCCTGAGAAAAACGGTTCCTATGCCTTCAACTTCACTGTAAACAACCTCAGCAACGAGGCTGTTTCCTATGACGCCAAGGTGGTCCTCATGCGTCCCGAAACGACCGAGGTGGACGGCAAGGTGTTTATGCTGGACCGCAATGTGGTCATGCGCGAAGTTTCTCTCGGTACCATTACTGTTGCAGCAAACGGCAGCGTGGATGTCAACGAGATTGTCAACCTGACGGATGCAGAGAAGGTTCTGCTGGATAGCCTGTTTGAGAATGGTACTTACATCGAGGGCTTTGTGATTCTGGAAAATGACACCAATCCTCAGATTGGTCTGCCTTTCCTCGGCTTCTACGGCGACTGGACCGCAGCTCCCATCTATGACGATGCCGTTTGGGTGGAAGAAGTTGGTGCTACCGCCGAGGATGACGACGGCCTGCATTTCACCGCAGAGGAAACCCTGTGGGGTACTTCTATTCTGGGTTACTTCGATGGCTATGCCTTCTACAATCTGGGTCAGAACCCCTTTGACAGCTTTGCGTACAATGAGCAGACCAGCTACTATCAGGAGAATGTGACCATCTCTCCCACTGGCCTGTTCCAGTATGTGAACGACTTCACTCTCTATCAGAAGCGCGATGCCAAGGTCACTGTCGTTGAGGTGCGCGATGCTGTTACTGGTGAGCTGTACTTCACTGACTATAGCTACTATAATGCAAAAACCCTGTTCAACACTACCTACGGCGTTGCTATCCCCACTTCCGTTATGCACTTTACCAATCTGTATTGGGATGGTACTGACTTGGATGGTAATATTCTTCCCAGCGGTACCCAGTGCGTGATGACCGTCACCGCCTATGGTGAAGGTGAGTATCCTATGGTCAGCGGCGAGGACTGGGGTCTGACCGGCGACCGTATCGACTATGAGAACATCGTTCCCGGCGAGAATGAGCCCACCTTCAACGGACACAAGATGGATATGACTGGCGATGTCATCTCCACCCTGATTCGTGTGGATACCGAGGCTCCCAAGCTGGTCAACAGTGCCGTCAGCATCCACGAGGAAGATGGCCGTGTCTATATCACTGGTACTTTCAAGGATGACGGTTCCATTGCATCTGTCGAAATTTATCCGCAGGTGGCACGCACCTACAATATGGAGAACAACCCCTATGCTGACCCCTCTTACATTGAGTACGGTCTGGATAATGACAACCCCTTCCTGGTGGATATGATTTACGACCCCGCCGTTTCTGAGTGGACCTTCAAGGCAGATGTTACCGAATATGCCCATATCAATGAGTCCTACAGCGGCGAAAACTACTACTATAACTTTGACTGGACCGGAAATCTCTATATTTTCGGCGGTGACTACGGCGGAAACGACCGTGCCTATGGCGTTACCGTCGGTGAGAACAGCACCGATGAAGGTCTGCTCCTCTCCACCACTTCCGCTCTGCTGTATGTGGGGAATAGCTTTGACCTGAATGTTATCAACAACTCTGGCTCCGATGAGGCTATCATCCGCACTTCCAGCAATCCCGAGGTAGCTACTGTCGACGAGTACGGCCATATTGAGGCTATCGCACCCGGACAGACCATCATCTCTGTTTCCTGCGGTGACAGCAGAGCCTTCTGTGTTGTGGCTGTGCGCGAAAAGAACACAGAGGTATTGGACTTTGACCTGTCCATTGACCACTTCAGCACTATCCAGCCCGACGGCTCTATCGTTGTCAAGGTTGAGAACCTCTATCCCTCCGATGTTGTCATTACTGAGAACACTTGGCTGGTCTATGAGGATGATGAGGAATGGGCTGGTCTGCTGACTGTCAGTCAGGAAACCTCCGATGGTATGTCTGGTCGTATCGGTCTGACCGCCATCAATGACGACGGTGAAGCACCCTCTGCTGGTAGCGGCCGACTGGAAGTTACCATCAACGGTGTTACCCGTACCATGACCTTCGACTGGAATGAGCTGTATGAGCTCAGCACCTCCGACGGTCTGATTTCCGATGTCTTCTATCAGGCACAGACCGTCTATGTGACCGTGGGCGAGACTGCTGACTTGGTAGCAAAGTACCGCCAGAACCACAGCTTCATTCCCGTTGCCCTCTATACGCTGGTTGGATATGAGGCTTATGGCTATGAGAACCCCACCACCGAGGCGACTGGTCTGATTCTGGATGGTCCCACTTTCGCTACCAACGGCGGTCAGTGGGTCGGTAAGCTGGTTGCTCTGCCCGGATATGAGCTGCCTTCTGAAATTAAGGTCTGCACCCGTTATGATTATGGCTATGAGTCCGAGATGTATCCCGATGCATACTACAGTGGCTACACTTACAATCCCGAAACTGGTGAGATTGTAGTGCAGGAAGCTCCCTACGGTGCAAGCAACACCCTGGTCATCCGTGCGGATGGTATTCCCAGTGAGGGCGCACCCGGCGGTACCCACAGTGGCATTGTGTACGAGTGTCCCGATTCCACCTACGGTCCCTTCGACTGGACTGTGGTTGAGGGTGAGGGTGAACTGACCACTGGAACCATCGAGGATTACTACGAAATCAAGAATGTAGCGTTCTATACGCCTACCAAGCCCGGTGTCAGCGTTATTACTGCCACCAGCAAGGATGGTCAGTATAGCATGACCTTTGCGGTTGTCTGTCAGGATATCAAGCCCACCAGCTTGACCCTCGATACCGAGAGCCTGTATCTGTATGTTGGTGAGGAAACTACACTGACCGCAACGCTGGCTCCCATGCCTGTGTTGGAGGAGAATCAGGAGATTATCTGGACCTCCTATAATCCCGAGGTCGCAACCGTTGACGAAAACGGCAATATTGTTGCTGTTTCCAGCGGTATCGCCTATGTCACCGCGATGAGCAAGTACGACAGTACCGTTATCGCACACTGTCTGGTGAATGTTTCCGTTCTGACCCATACTGTCAACTTCGATGTACAGGGTGGCAGTGCAGTGGAGGCACAGACCGTCGTAGATGGTGAGTGTGTCATTCGTCCTGCTGAGCCTACCCGTAACGGCTATGTCTTTATCGGTTGGTTCACCACGCCCGACTATGAAACCATGTATGATTTCGCTACCCCTGTGACTGGCGACATTACGCTGTATGCCCTGTGGTTTACTGCTCCGGATAGACCTGTTCTGCCCAGCCAGCCCAGTCAACCCAGCACGCCTAAGTGCGAGCATACATACACCGAAGTTGTGGACCAGCTCCCCACCGACCATACCGAGGGTAAGATGACCTATACTTGCTCCAAGTGTGGCGACAGCTATGGCAAGGCCATTCCTGCACAGTGCTACGGTGAGCAGTACAAGGACCTGGACCGTACGGCATGGTATCACGAATATGTCGATTACATGGTTGGAACAGGCTTTATGAACGGTGTAAGTACGGATATGTTCGACCCCAGCGGTAAGATGACCCGTGCTATGCTGGTTACTGTGCTGTGGAGAGCGCAGGGTGAGCCTTCTGTGAATGGTGAGAATCCCTTTGTTGATGTGGCCGATGGTAAGTGGTATACCGATGCCATTATCTGGGCTGCTTCCGAGGGTATTGTCAACGGTATTACTGAGGATACCTTTGCACCCGACAGCTTCGTGACCCGTGAGCAAATCGCCTCTATCCTCTGGCGTTTGGCCGGTAAGGTGAGTGCAAACGGAACGCTGGAGTCCTTCCCCGATGGCGATGCTGTCAGCAATTATGCCGTTGAAGCAATGGTTTGGGCTGTGGAAACTGGTCTACTCAAGGGCGATGACCAGGGCAAGCTCAATCCCACCGCCACCGCTACTCGTGCTGAGGTAGCAACTTTCCTCTACCGCTACATGAAGTAAGTGGTGTGAAGTTCCCTTAACAAAAGCATAAAGAGAGGGATGCCATCGTCGGCATCCCTCTTATTTTTATTGATATAGACAGCCTTATGGGGATTCTCACCCTCTGTCGTTTACTTTTCTTGCATGATTTGTTATATTCCGTCATGAAAGGGGGATGTCCGAGAGGAATCAACAGAAACAAAGTCTGACGCGCGTAGTGCGGTGGATGTTCTTATATGGGCTACTGATCTTGACCGAGAATATACTCCTTTAAGTTGCGACTACTGAACAGGAGGAAAGAACCCTGAAAAAACAGTTGTTTTGCTCATTTATAGGAAAAATATTCAGTATAGACAAAAAGCTCCCACCTACCATCACGGCAAGTGGGAGCTCTCTATTTCTCTATATTCTTGCTCGAATCCGCGTTAGCTTACGCTCTGGGATTCTTGATAGCAGCCTGTGCTGCTATCAGCAAAAGAGGGAAATTAATATGCATTACTATAAAAATAGATATTACCTTTTATCTGTTCCGTATAGAAAGTATTACCTTGTACAACACACTGATAACCATTTCCTTCGGGAGTCAAGTCCTTAATTCCGCATACTATATCCTGATTGCAATCAACAGTTATGGGGCTGTTTTCTACAGAATAATAAAAGCCGTAGTCTTGTGATGAAACAGAAATGCCCTTCGCCTCACAGAAAACAATCACATATCCATCAATAATATTGACGTGTGTTACGCCTTTGATAGCTAAAAGTGCATCTTCATCTTTTTCCTCACAGGCTTTCAGAATGGTGTCATAATTCTTTTCAACAATGCTAAAAACATTTTCTTTAGGTGTACTTCTGCAACTTGTAAGAGAAATCATAAGAAAAACAACCAAAACAAGCGCAAACATTTTCTTCATAGTATGCACCTCCTTGATTTTATTATAGCGATTTGCAAACAAATTTCAATAGATATACAAAAAGCTCTCTGCCGATTTCTCGGCAGAGAGCTAAATTTGCTTTATAATGTCCCGGGGCGAAAGAATTTTTTCTGTTTAGGGCAATTTCCCCGTATCCCGTTCACCCTTGCCCTCGCCATGGTGATTTTGCGTAAAATGTTCCGTTTTTTCGTGTTTTCCTAGGTCGTGGCTGGTCCGAAGGACAAAAAAAGGCCCGATACCGTTAGGTATCGAGCCTTTAATACTATGGAGTGGGGGCTAAGCGATTTTGCCCTTTACGGAAAAAATCCTTTTGCCCGCCGACATCCGGAAACTTAATTTCTGGGATTCTTGATAGCAGCCTGAGCGGCAGCCAGACGAGCGATGGGCACACGGAAGGGAGAGCAGGAGACATAAGCCAGACCGGTGTTGTGGCAGAACTCGACGGAGGAGGGGTCGCCACCGTGCTCACCGCAGATACCCAGCTTGATGTCGGGGCGAGTGGTACGGCCCAGCTTGCAAGCCATGTCGACCAGCTTGCCAACGCCGTTCTGGTCCAGACGAGCGAAGGGGTCACTCTCGTAAATCTTGTTGGTGTAGTAAGCATCGAGGAACTTACCAGCGTCGTCACGGGAGAAGCCGAAGGTCATCTGGGTCAGGTCGTTGGTACCGAAGGAGAAGAACTCTGCGTCCTTGGCAATCTCATCGGCAGTCAGAGCGGCACGAGGAATCTCAATCATAGTACCGACCATGTACTTCATGTCGCTGCCAGCAGCGGCAATGATAGCGTCAGCGGTCTCAACAACGACCTTCTTGACGAACTGCAGCTCCTTAATCTCACCGACCAGAGGAATCATAATCTCGGGGACCATGTTCCAGTCGGGATGCTTAGCCTGCACATTCAGCGCGGCCTTGATGACAGCGCGGGTCTGCATAGCGGCA
>JAZRID010000185.1:0-9998 GCA_045645125.1 Oscillospiraceae bacterium
TAGGCGGTCACGGCGAGGGTCTGCAATGGCAACCACGGAAAACTCCTCGGCGTGGTCTTTGGCGTAGCCAGCGTAGATGCTACCACGGCTACCTGCACCAAGTACAATGGCGGTGATAGGTGTCATAGGAAATACCTCCCAATATTTTTTGTCGTATCCGTAGCATATCATACTTTTTTCGGCGCGTCTACCAGAAATGTAGCGAGCAAAAGAGAACGAAAACGGTTGACAAATACACGGTTTCCGTATAATATGAGTAGTGTTATGACGCAAAAATGCGTGGATGAGGCAGAGTAATCCGTGGAAACTGCACAGAGAGCCGTCTGTTTTGGTGCGAGGACGGAGAGGGAACACGGACGAATATCCCCTCGGAGCAGGTGGCTCAACGGCTCATACCAAGTAAGCTGACCCGGGCGCGACCGTTATATCGCAGAGCTTGAGTGGTCGCATTGCGCGACAAAAAGAGTGGTACCGCAGAGGGTTTCGCCTTTGTCTCTTTCAGGGGACAAGGGCGTTTTTTGTTATACCCTCTCCGTCAGCTTCGCTGACAGCTCTCCCAGGGGGAGAGCCATGCCCTAGTGACAAGCATTATTTTCACATACAGGAGGAATCAACAAGATGGACTACAACAAGACACTGAATCTTCCCCAGACCGAATTTCCCATGCGCGCAGGCTTGCCCAACCGCGAGCCCGGTATGCTGGAAAACTGGGAGAAGATGGACCTGTACAACGAGCTGATGAAGAAGAATGAGGGCAAGCCCCGCTTCTCCTTGCACGATGGCCCTCCGTTCTCCAACGGCCATCCCCATATGGGTCATGCGATGAACCGCTCCCTCAAGGACTTTATCATCCGTATGCACGCAATGCGCGGATACTGGACCCCCTTTGTCCCCGGTTGGGATAACCACGGTATGCCCATTGAGTCTGCTATCATCAAGGAGCAGAAGATTAACCACAAGCAGATGAGCGTGCCTGAGTTCCGTACTGCCTGCTATAACTATGCCATGAAGTATATCGATATCCAAAGAGAGGGCTTTAAGCGTCTGGGTACCCTTGGTGACTGGGAGCATCCCTATATGACCATGGACCCCAGCTTCGAGGCAGAAGAAGTCAAAATCTTCGGTGAGATGTACAAGAAGGGCTATATCTATAAGGGCCTGAAGCCTGTCTACTGGTGCGCGAAGGACGAAACGGCACTGGCAGAGGCAGAGATTGAGTACAAGGATGACCCCTGTACCACCGCTTATGTGCGCTTTGCGATGAAGGACGACCAGGGCAAGCTGTCCACTTATGCCGATAAGAAGCTGTCCTTCGTGATTTGGACCACCACCATCTGGACCCTGCCCGGCAACCTCGCGATTGCCCTGCATCCCCGTGAGAGCTATGCTATCGTGAAGGCGAATGACGAGTACCTGATTGTCGCCGAGGCCCTCGTTGAGAAGGTTATGAAAATCGGTGGCTTTGAGAGCTATGAAATCGTGGAAACCCACGAGGGTGCTTTCTTCGAGAATATGCTGGCACAGCATCCCTTCCTTGACAAGACGAGCCGTCTGGTGTTGGCTGAGTATGTCACGATGGACAGCGGTACTGGCTGTGTCCATACCGCGCCTGGCTTCGGTGCAGACGACTATCAGACCTGCCTGCGCTACGGCATGGAGATGGTGGTGCCTGTGGATGACCGTGGCCGTCACACCGACTATGCAGGCAAGTACGCTGGTCTGAAGACCGACGAGTCCAACCCCATCATCCTGCAGGATATGAAGGAGAATGGTTCCTTGTTTGCCAGTGAGGAGATTGTCCACTCCTACCCCCACTGCTGGCGTTGTAAGAGCCCCATCATCTTCCGTGCTACCCCTCAGTGGTTCTGCTCTGTGGATGCGTTCAAGGAGGCTGCTATCAAGGCGACCGAGGATGTGCGCTGGCTGCCTGCATGGGGTAAGGACCGTATCGAGTCCATGGTGCGCGAGCGCGCCGACTGGTGTATCTCCCGTCAGCGTCGTTGGGGTCTGCCCATCCCTGTGTTCTACTGCGAGGATTGCAAGAAGCCTATCTGTGATGATACCACCATTACGGCAGTGAGCGAGCTGTTTGGCGCAGAGGGCAGTAACGCATGGTACGAGAAGAGCGCAGAGGAAATTCTGCCCAAGGCCTACAAGTGCCCCCATTGCGGTGGTACGCACTTCACCAAAGAGGAAGATACCCTCGATGGCTGGTTCGACTCCGGTTCTACCCACTTCGCGTCCATGAAGAAGACACAGGGCTTCTGGCCCAGTGATATGTATATCGAGGGTCTGGACCAGTACCGCGGTTGGTTCCAAGCGAGCCTGTTGACCGCTGTGGGCGCAATGGGCGAGGGTGCACCGTTTAAGCAGTGCCTGACCCACGGCTGGACCGTTGACGGCGAGGGCCGTGCGATGCACAAGAGCCTCGGTAACGGTGTTGACCCTGCCGATATCGTGAAGAAATACGGCGCAGACCTGCTGCGTCTGTGGGCTGGTAGCGCAGATTATCATGTTGATGTGCGTTGCAGTGACAATATCTTCAAACAGCTCTCTCAGAGCTACCTCAAGTTCCGCAATACCGCCCGTTACTGCTTGGGCAATCTGGACGGTTTCGATGCCAACAACCTCGTTTCCGCCGAGGAGATGCTGGAGCTGGACCGCTGGGCTGTCACAAAGCTGAATGCACTGATTACTAAGTGCTTTAATGCGTACGATAACTACGAGTTCCACATTGTTTCCCACGCGATTAACGACTTCTGCGTGGTGGAGCTGTCCTCGTTCTATCTGGATATTATCAAGGACCGTCTGTATTGCGAGGAGAAGAATAGTCTCGCGCGCCGTAGTGCCCAGACTGCCCTGTGGATGATTCTCGATACCATGACCAAGATTTTCTCCCCCATCCTCGCGTTTACCTGCGACGAAATTTGGCAGGCAATGCCCCATCGCGCCGAGGATGATGCACGCAATGTTGTTCTGAACGACATGAACCAGCCCTTTACCGCGTATGCGCTGGACGAGGCAACGATGGCGAAGTGGAGCCGTATCATTGCCGTGCGTACCGCAGTCAATGGTGCACTGGAAACGGCGCGTGCCGAGAAGAAGATTGGTAAGGCTCTCGAAGCGGACATCTACCTGACCGTCACCGCAGAGGACGCATTCCTGAAGGAGATGGATGCCGTGGAGCTGGCTGATATTATGATTACCTCTGGCGTTGTCATTACCGTGGGTGATGAATTTAAGGTGGAGGTCGTCGAGGCCAAGGGCGAGAAGTGCGAGCGTTGCTGGAAGGTTCTGAGCAGTGTCGGCACAGTCGCTGAGCATCCCACCCTGTGCAAGCGTTGCGCTAGCGTCGTCACCTGCTAAATTCTCATCGGAGGTCGTCGGAAGGCTCCGACGGCCTCCTATCTTATGCGGCGCACCCACCATGCGCGCCCAAGGGGCAGGGCGGCGCGGGACGAGTGATGTGGACCGCACGGCCGAGTGCATTTGCCGCTCACCGTATCGTATGACACGATGGCACGCAGGGTGCCTTGCCCCTATACGATGCATCGGCGGAGTTTGATAAAACAAATCAATTTTGAAAGAAAAGGAAGTGGTTGGCATGATAAAAATTTCGCCCTCCATCCTTGCAAGTGATTTTGCAAATTTGGAGCAGGAGATTCGTCGCATTGAAACGGCGGACTATGTCCATGTCGATGTCATGGACGGCCTGTTTGTCCCCAATATTACCATCGGTATCCCCGTGGTGGCATCCATCCGTAAAAAGACACAGATGCTCTTGGATGTTCACCTGATGATTGACCGCCCTGTGCGCTATGTGGAGGAGTTCTGCAAGGCTGGTGCGGATATTGTGACCGTCCATGTGGAGGCAGATACCGAGGAGAATACCCAAAAGGCTCTGGATGTTATCCACGCCTGTGGAAAAAAGGCTGGCGTGGTTCTGAAGCCGAAAACGGATGCCGAGGCTGTCCTGCCGTTCCTCGACAAGTGTGATATGGTGCTGGTGATGACCGTAGAGCCTGGCTTCGGCGGGCAGTCCTTTATGGCGGATATGATGCCCAAACTCAAGCAGATTCGCACTTGGATTGACGAGCGTGGTCTGGACTGCGAACTGGAAGTAGACGGCGGTGTGGATACCGTGACCTGTAAGACGGTAATTGAAAACGGTGCGAATGTTCTGGTGGCAGGAAGTGCCGTGTATAAGGCGGAGGATATTCCTGCAAGAATTCGTGAGCTGAGAGGATAAGGCGGATGGAATATTTTCCTGCTCCGTTGGAAAAACTGGTGGAGCAATTTGCAAGTTTGCCCGGTATCGGCGGAAAGAGCGCACAGCGTCTGGCGTTCCATGTGTTAGGGATGTCGAGAGAGGATGCGGAGGAGTTTGCAGAGGCGATTTTGAACGCAAAACGAACCGTGACGACCTGCCCTGTGTGTCGCAATTTGACTGCTGGGGGTCTGTGTCCCATCTGCGCTAGTCCGAAGCGTGAAGCGTCCACCATCTGCGTGGTGGCGGATGCGCGCGATGTAGTGGCGATGGAGCGCGCACGGGAGTTTAACGGAAGATACCATGTCCTGCACGGTGTTATCTCCCCGATGAACCATGTTGGCCCTGATGACTTGGAGATTCGCTCCCTGTTGGAGCGTGTGTCCGAGGGGGATATTCAGGAGGTCATTATGGCGACGAACCCAGATACCGAGGGAGAGGCGACCGCCATGTACCTCGCGAGATTGCTGAAACCGTTTGGGGTGCGCGTCACGCGTCTGGCGTATGGTATCCCCGTGGGCGGACATCTGGAGTTTGCAGACGATGCGACACTGATGCGCGCCTTGGAGGGCCGGCAAGAAATCTGACGCAGAAAAGGAGAACCACGATGGAATGGAAGAATATTCTGGCTACCGTTGACCATACCTTGCTTGCACAGGGGGCGACTTGGGAGGAGATTCGTGCCATCTGTGATGATGGGATGCGGTTTGAAACTGCCTCCGTGTGTATTCCGCCCTCCTATGTGAAACAGGCGAAAGAATATGTGGGGGAGAAATTGCCGATTTGCACGGTGATTGGATTCCCTAACGGATATTCCACGACTGCGGTGAAGTGCTTTGAAACAGAGGATGCCGTGAAAAATGGCGCGGATGAAATTGATATGGTTATCAATATTGGCTGGGTCAAGGATAAGCGTTGGAATGACCTGCTGGAAGAAATTCGCGCGGTTCAGACGGCGTGCGGTGGAAAAGTGCTGAAAGTTATCATCGAAACCTGTCTGCTCACCGATGAGGAAAAAATTAAACTGTGCAAAATTGTGTCTTGCTCGGGTGCAGAATTTATCAAGACCTCTACTGGCTTCGCAGGGGGCGGTGCGACACGCGAAGATGTTGCGCTGTTTGCCCAGTATGTAGAGCCTCATGTGAAGATTAAGGCCGCAGGCGGTATTGCGACACGGCAGGATGCCGAAGATTTTATTCGCTTGGGTGCGTCCCGCTTGGGAACCAGTCGTATTGTGAAAGCAGTAAAAGAAGCGGAAAAAGAGAAACAGTGATTGGTTGTGAAAGGAGAATGACGATGGCTACACCTCATAATAGTGCAAAGATGGGGGATTTTGCGAAAACAGTGCTGATGCCTGGTGACCCCCTGCGCGCCAAGTTTATTGCAGAAACCTTTTTGCAGGATGCGAAGTTGGTGAACAATGTGCGCGGTATCCACGGCTATACGGGATTGTATCAGGGCACGCCTGTGTCCGTCATGGCATCCGGTATGGGTATGCCCTCCATTGGTATCTATAGCCATGAGCTGTATACGCAGTATGGTGTGGAGAATATCATGCGGATTGGGTCCGCTGGTGCGATTAGCCCGAAGCTGAAATTGCGCGATGTGGTTGCCGCACAGGGCGCGTGTACCAATTCTAATTTCGCACATCAGTACAAATTGCCCGGCACATTTGCGCCGATTGCAGATTTTACCCTCTTGGAAACTGCCGTTTCCGTGGCGCGTGAGATGGGTGTGGAAATGCCTGTGGGCAATTTGCTCTCCTCGGATACTTTCTATGATGCGTCCAATTCTACGATGGATTGGACGAAGATGGGCGTACTCGCGGTGGAGATGGAGGCTGCTGGTCTGTATATGACGGCTGCATCCCTCGGCAAACGCGCCCTCGCCATCTGTTCCATTTCGGATAGTCTGGTCACGGGCGAGGAACTCTCCGCCGAGGACCGACAGAATACCTTTACCACGATGATGGAAATTGCCCTGAAAACTGCCGTGGCGATGGAGAAGAAATAATTGGTGAAATAACAACACGCATAAACGGCAATAATAAAATCCTCTCAAAGTAGACCGAGGCGACATCTCAAGCCTACTTTGGGGGGATATTTTTACATTAATTATTCTTCCGCCTCATCTTCGTCCAGATAGCGTTCTTCGGCAATTAGCAGAGCATTTTTGAGCTTTTCGCCCACTGCATTCAATTCGCTCCATCCAGCGGTTCCATTGACAAGATTTCCTGCAATCATTTGCAGTGTGTTATCAATCTCTCCTACAAGGTAAGCATATAGTTTCTGGTGGATTGTTTGCATGGTCATCACCTCCTACTATATATTAGATAAAATTTATCTAAAAAGCAATAGAAAGATTTTATCTAGGGTATTCTCAATTCGGGTGATAGTATGAATACACGAATTCGAGCGATGCGAGAGGATAACGACCTTACGCAGACGCAGGTGGCGATGGCACTGGGGATATCCCAACGAAAATATAGTTATCTGGAAACAGGTGTGCAACAGTGGACCGATGAGTTATTGATACGACTGGCGAGATTTTACAAAACCAGTGTGGATTATCTACTAGAACTCACCGACGAAAAAACACCGTACCCCGATACGAGAAAGTGATACAGGGAGCATTTGCACCGTATCGAAGAAAAAATACCGGCCGTTTTGATGACGGTCGGTATTTTCTATTGCAATATATACAATCTGTGTTTGCGATATCAGAAGTTTTCGATGATATCGGCGGTATTGGCGAGCCAATCGCCCTCGAAGTCCTCGATACGACCAGCATCGACCAGCTGTGCCAGCTGGGGGGCAATCGGCATACGAGCCAACAGCTTCAGACCGTGGGCATCGGCGGCCGCCTGTGTCTTGCCTTCGCCGAACAGGGGAATTTCCTTGCCACAGTCGGGGCAGAGCAGATAGCTCATGTTCTCGACCACACCGACGATGGGAATCCCCATACGCTCTGCCATCTTGACGGCTTTCTCCACAACCATGCTGACCAACTCCTGCGGAGAGGCAACAATAATGATACCATCCAAGGGGAGGGACTGGAAGACGCTGAGGGCAACATCGCCAGTTCCAGGAGGCATATCAACGAAGAGATAGTCGACATCCCAGATAACATCGGTCCAGAACTGGGTGACAACACCGCCAATGACAGGACCGCGCCAGAGAACGGGGTCGGTTTCGTCCTCCAACAACAGGTTGACGCTCATCAGCTGGATGCCGTTCTTAGTTGCCACGGGGAACATCCCACGCTCGTCGCCCATTGCGCGCTCGTGGACACCAAATGCTTTGGGAATCGAGGGACCAGTGATGTCGGCATCCAATACACCGACCTTGTGACCCTTGCGTGCGGTCAAAACAGCCAGTTGGCTCGTGACCATGGACTTGCCCACGCCACCCTTGCCAGATACGACACCGAAGACTTTGCCAACGCGGGCATCGGGGTGCTTCTCCTTCAACAGGGACTGGGGCTCGGTGCGAGAAGAACAATTCTCGCCACAGGTACTGCAATCATGGGTACATTCAGACATGAGGGAAATCTCCTTTGCAAGATTGATAGTCGTTAAGAGAGTGTGATAGCGTGGTAGCGTCCCGCGTGCGCTGTTCGCAAATAGGTCAATTCACGCTGTTGGCAGGTGAATAGTAAAATCTGTCGTTGTTCCGACAGCTCTACCAGATAATCCAACGCGGCGGCCATGCGGATGTCGTCAAAAGTCACCAGTGCATCGTCCAGAAAAATGGGAACACACCTGTCCTTGGGGAGTACCATGTCACAGATGGCCAACCGTACGGCAAGATACAGTTGGTCGGCGGCTCCTTGGCTGAGAGTAAAGACTTCATGGGAGAGGATGTCGCCGTCCTCCTGCGCGGAGGGAACCATCTTTCGGTCTAACAAGACCTTATTATACTTCCCTTTGGTCAGTTTTGTAAAGATGGTCGCGGCTTTTTCTCCCAATACTGGCGAAAATCTATTCTGCATGGTGGTGTTCGCAGAGGTGAGGACCGACTGTGCCAAAGAAATGGCCTCGTATTCCTCGGTGAGTACCGCATGGTGGCGGCGTTTTTGCTCGACTTCCGTGCGTAAGAGTGCTGAGTCGCCCAGGGCTTGGATGCGCCCTTGGGCAGTGTGCATTTGGCGGTGGAGCGCAGTTAAGCGCGTGGCAACCTCGTCACACCTGCGCTCTGCTTCGTCGCGGGTGAGGGTGGGCAATTCTGCGGAGAGAATAGCATCTTGTGGCGTACTCTCGGCTAATAAGTCGAAACGGAGCTGTGCCTGTTCTCGTTTTTGTACGGAGAGGTCAAACGCAGTATATAAGCGCAATGCATTTTCGACAGCGCGCTGTGCGTCCGATAGCGTATGCACCGTTTGAAATCGCTGCACACGCGACAGAATCCGCTCTAAATGTAGGTGGTAGTCGGTGGCAAGTGTCCGATGGGTGTCCACTGCGGCGCGGTAGGCGGTGCGCTTCTCCAAAGCGTCCCGATAGAGGGTGGCATAGGTCGCAATTGCCTCCTGTCTGGCGGTCTGTTGTTGGAGAAGCTCGACTTCCCACTGCTTGCGCTGGTGAGAAGTACGCACACCCAATGCATAATAGGATAGTATTGCGCCGACTAACGCCAGACCGCCACATAACAGTGGAGGGAAATGGACAACGAAGTAGAGCAGAGGAGCGCATAATAGAGAGAGTAGCGTACAGAGTAACGCGAGAACTATCGGGAAAGGCGGACGCGGTAGGTCTGTTATGGGTGCGTCCGCGATTTCCTTGGGGGTCTGGGGGGCGAATGGGTGGTCGTCCACCTGCTGTTGTGCCTGTTCCCAGATGGAAGATAAGGACAGGGCACGGTTGTGTGCCGTGTTCACTGCGTCGCGAATAGCCTCGACCGCAGAAAACTCACCGAGGAGAGAGCGCAATTCCGACTGGGGAGGGAGATGGGAAACGCGCGCGGCGGCGGCATCACAGACAGTATCGGCATCGTCTAACTCTTTGCGCGCGGCGCGGAACTTGTCCACCAGATGCGCGTTGTCACTGGCATCTAATAGTGTGAGCTGGTGGCGCAGGTAGGATTCCTGCTCTAATAAAGTGTTGCGCTCCTGTTCACAGATGCGGACCGTATGCTCTAAGGCGGTAATCTCGTTCAAGGTACTCTCCAGTGTGGATAATTCTCCCTCCAACTGGGGCAGTAGACCACTCTGCCGATATCTGCGCCGATTTAACTGCTTGCGGAGTCGCTCGGCGGCATCAGTATAGGACGAGGATTCCTCACCTGTAGTGAGTAATGCGTTGATGCGACGCTCCAAGGCGGTACTCTGGTCAATCGACAGACCGCTTTGGCGAATAAAGGCACTGCGTTCCAGAACATCCTGCGGAACACCTGTGAGCGTTTCGCCTAGAGATGACGCTGTCAAATGGGGGACAGAAATCGTAGTGTTGGTGTATTCGGCGGAAAAAGTACCCATCGGGGCATTGGCGCGCGATGTGGTGCGGAGAATGGTGATATCTTTTCCCCCAACCGTGCAATCCATGCGCCCCTGCATGGCAAGTCCACTCCACGGTGCATAGCGGTGCTTGTCCGCATTGACACCGCGGTCGCGTGTGTTTAGGCCGTACAACATCACACGAACAAACGCCATCCAAGTACTTTTTCCACTCTCGTTGCCAGCCTCAATCACATTCAAACCCGAAGAAAGCGTCAAGGTCTGATTATCTAACCGCCCAAAA
>JAZRID010000186.1:0-1879 GCA_045645125.1 Oscillospiraceae bacterium
GTCAGGTTCTGGAAGTCCATCTGGGTTATGCCGCAAGAACACTGGGTTGGAAGGTTGCTACCCCCATCTTTGACGGTGCCAATGAGCAGGACATTGCCGATGCACTGGAGCTGGCTGGACTGGATAAGGAAGGCAAGAGCTGGCTGTACGACGGTCGTACTGGTGAGCGTTTCGACAACAAGGTTACCGTCGGTTGCGTGTACTTCCTGAAGTTGCACCACCTGGTCGATGATAAGATTCACGCACGCTCCACTGGTCCCTACTCTCTGGTTACCCAGCAGCCTCTGGGCGGTAAGGCCCAGTTCGGTGGTCAGCGTTTCGGTGAAATGGAAGTTTGGGCACTGGAAGCCTACGGTGCTTCCTACACCTTGCAGGAAATTCTGACCGTCAAGTCCGACGATGTGACGGGTCGTGTCCGCACCTACGAGGCCATTGTTAAGGGTTACAACATCCCCAAGCCCGGTGTGCCTGAGTCCTTTAAGGTTCTGGTCAAGGAACTCCAGTCCCTGTGCCTCGACATCAAGGTTCTGGATAAGAACGGCGATGAGATTGAACTGCGCGACGACGAGGAAGAGATGACTCCCATGCACTATTCCCGTGTTGATTCCGATGACAGCGAACCTGAGGAGTATGTCGCTGACGACAACGCCTTCGAGGATGCTGGTTACTCCATCGGCGACGGTGACGAGGACGATGATTACGGCGCCGACGATGACGGCGACGATATGTTTTAATTGAAAGGAGGAGCTAACTATGAGTTACGCAACATTTGACGCGATTAAAATTGGCATCGCTTCTCCCGAGAAGATTCGTGAATGGTCCTATGGTGAAGTGAAGAAGCCTGAGACCATCAACTATAGAACCCTGAAGCCCGAGCGCGAGGGTCTGTTCTGCGAGCGCATTTTTGGACCTACGAAGGACTGGGAGTGCCACTGCGGAAAGTACAAGAAGATTCGCTACAAGGGCAAGGTCTGTGACCGCTGTGGCGTTGAAGTCACCCGTGCTAAGGTGCGCCGTGAGCGTATGGGTCACATCGAACTGGCTACCCCTGTTTCCCACATCTGGTACTTCAAGGGTATCCCCTCCCGTATGGGTCTGCTGCTCGATACCAGCCCCCGTATCCTTGAGAAAGTTCTCTATTTCGCCAACTATATCGTGACCGACCCCGGTGAAACCCCCTTGATGAAGAATCAGATTCTCACCGAGAAAGAGTATCGCGATATGCGCGAGAAGTATGAGGACGATTTCGAGGCAGGCATGGGTGCCGAGGCTATCAAGAAGCTGTTGCAGGATACCGACCTGGAGGAGCTGAGCGAACAGCTCCACGCCGAGCTCAAGACCGCTGCTGGCCAGAAGAAGGCCCGTATTGTCAAGCGTCTGGAGGTCGTCGATGCCTTCCGTCTGTCCGGCAATAAGCCCGAGTGGATGGTCATTGATGTTTTGCCTGTTATCCCCCCCGAAATTCGTCCCATGGTACAGTTGGATGGCGGTCGTTTCGCCACCAGCGATCTGAACGACCTGTATCGCCGTGTTATCACCCGCAACAACCGTCTGAAGCGACTGATTCAGCTGAATGCCCCCGACATCATCGTCCGCAACGAGAAGCGTATGTTGCAGGAGGCTGTCGACGCACTGATTGATAACGGTCGCCGTGGCCGTGCTGTCACTGGTGCAAATAACCGTGCGCTGAAGTCCCTGTCCGATATGCTGAAGGGTAAGCAGGGTCGTTTCCGTCAGAACCTGCTCGGTAAGCGTGTTGACTACTCTGGCCGAAGCGTTATTGTTGTCGGTCCTGAGCTGAAAATCTATCAGTGCGGTCTGCCCAAGGAGATGGCACTGGAGCTGTTCCGTCCCTTCATTATGAAGAAGCTGGTCGAGG
>JAZRID010000187.1:0-3790 GCA_045645125.1 Oscillospiraceae bacterium
TAGAGCAAGGCTTTGACGACCTCTACCTTATAGACGAGGAGTTCATTAAGGCGGCTATAATCAACGAAATAATCAGGAGAAAAGAACATGAGCAAATCTAAATGCAAGACCTGTAGAAAGGTCGCCAGACTGGAGCGCAAGCTGGAGGAGGCACAGCTCCTCCTCTTTGCGGTGGTTCGGAACACCGCCGTCCTCCCTTTCGGAGTGAAGCTTGGCAAGACCGAGAAGGAAATCAGCGAAAAGACCTTCGAGACCATCGTCGAGATAAAGAAGACCGTAGACTACGCAAAAACGCGCAAGTGCATGGAGCTTGCGAACTGGAGGGATGAAGATGCTGAAGAAGATTCCGAGAGCGATTCTTGACACCTTCGTGCTTCTCCTGACAGGCAAAGGCAGGCTCGCCGACGAAGCTATCGAGGCTGGGCTTGTGGACTACTCAGGGCAAGGGAGAGACTGCTATGGAAGATAAGCACTACGACTGTAAGACCTGCGTGAACAGGAACTCGCCGCTGTGCGAGCTGTGTACCCAGATAACCTCACCGAGCGGCAAAGAACGCAGACCGAAATACTACATAGGGCTGGTGGAAGTAGCCCCTGTCGTGCCGGAGTTAAAAGTGCCGCTTGGACTGAACTCCGAGCTTGAAAAGAGAGCCATCACAATAGCGAGATACCTCGGCGCTGGACTGCCGATACCGACCAGAGTCGTACTGGAATACAACAAGCTCGCAGAACACAAAACCGACAAGGAGGAATAGCGACAGATGTCAAGGCAGAAAATGTACTTCAAGTGGGAGATTCCCACGAGCGTCGTGGATATCGTGAAAACGATATGCGCGGACTATGACCGCAGAGAGCGCATGATAAAGCACTCGACCATAACGGGAGCTGTGCTGGAGAGATATGTGGAGCTGAACGCCATTATCGACAAAGCGCTGGAAGATGTCGAGGTCGGAATAAGACGAGACCTGCTGGAAGACATCCAGAAAGGACGCGGTTATGACTTTTCTGCCGCATCGCCGTTCCTCGCAAAGAATACATACTACCAGCGCAAACGCAAGCTCATACACGATATCGCGGAAGGACTGGCACTCATCCCCTGAGAACTATTATAGTCTCTATAACTATAAGCAGAGTAAAAGGATAAACTAAATCTATTATAGTATTCTATTACTATACCCTCAGATATCCTTCAGTCCCTCCGCGTCAGTCAACC
Organism: Oscillospiraceae bacterium; assembly: GCA_045645125.1. Classification (GTDB taxonomy): domain Bacteria; phylum Bacillota; class Clostridia; order Oscillospirales; family Oscillospiraceae; genus Pelethomonas. The sequence continues at coordinate 1,214 of JAZRID010000187.1, forward strand.
ATGAGTCAAGCAAAAGCGACTCTTAAATTGCGACTAAACACAGCAAAGTCTGTGCTATGATATATAACAGACGATGTGCCATATACCCTCAGAGGTTAGAGCCCTTTTATTCCGTCAAGGAGTATCAGGGCTTATTTTGTTTTTACAAGGAGTTTAACGAAATGAGCCAAAAAGAAACCAAGAAACCCACAACCAAAAAGAAAAGCACCGACCAAAAGAGAAACCCTGACGGAACTTTTGCAAAGGGCAACGACTTCGCAGAGAAGTACGACGAGAGCTACGCTGATGCGCTCATTGAGTTCTTCAGCCAGCCTCTGACCAGAACCGAATACAAGCGTAGCTACTACCAGAACGGTCAAATCAAAGAGGAGTACCCCGTAGAGGTAACAGTCGACTTTCCTACCATGGGAATGTTCGCTCGGTCTATCGGAGTCTCCGTTTCGGCTCTCAAAGCGTGGGCTGGAATCACGGAAGGCGGCAAGTACAGGCATGACCGTTTCGCCTCCGCTTATGCGCGCGTCAAGGAATGGGCAGGCGGCATGATGGAATCTGGAGCGCTTTCGGGCAAGTTGGATGCGAACATGGCTAAGTTTGTACTTACCAACGACTACGGAAAACAGGACAAACAGGTCGTAGACACCACCATCAACGGTATCTCGGAAAAAGACCTTGCCCTCATCCAGAGAGTCGAAGCTCGACTGAAAGGAAAAGACGGTGGCGAAGACACCAAGTAGTGCCGCATCCGTTGCCGCCTACCTTCAGCGCATCCGAGAAGCTGAGTTCGAGTACTGCCGAAATGATGTAGTCTACTGGGCAAATAACTACTGCGTCATAGAGGACAAGGACTCGCCCGAAATCATCGTTCCGTTCAAGGGCTGGGACGCTCAGAACCAGACCCTCAGAGACTTTGCCGAGTACCGCCTCAACCTCATTCTGAAGGCGCGTCAGATGGGCATTACATGGATAGCTTTGTACTTCTGCCTCCATGACCTCATCTTCAACCTCGGACACACCGTCGTCGCCCTCTCGAAGACAGAGGACGATGCAAAAGAGCTTGTAAGGCGTATGAGCGTCGTTCTTGACAATATGCCTGAGCTTCTCAAAGGTGGCGACATTCGCTGGGAAGCCACGAGTACCGCCATCTACATCACAGACGGCAAAGGTCGTCTTACCTCCACCTTCAAAGCCTTTCCTGCTTCTCCCTCTGCAGGTCGTTCATTCACAGGTAACATCCTGCTCCTCGACGAGTGGGCGTTCCAGCAGTACGCGGAGGAAATCTGGACATCGGCTTACCCGACCATCAACCGCCCGACAGGTGGTAAGGTCATAGGTCTGTCAACCATCATGAAGGGAACGCTCTTTGAGCGCTTGTGGATAGAGGAAAACGCCTTCCACAAGATATTCCTCTCAGTCTTTTGTGACCCTCGCAGAACGAAAGAATGGTATGAGAGAACCGCGAAGGACTTGGGAGTCAAGGTCAAGCAGGAGTATCCCAGAACAGCCGAAGAAGCTCTTTCAAACCTCGGTGGAAGCTACTTCTCGGAGTTCGACTTCAATGACCACACCTGCGACCCCTTCCCGATACCGTCCGACTGGACGATTTACAACACGATGGACTACGGTCTCGATATGTTCGCTCACTACAAGGTGGCTATCGACAACGAGAACATCGCGTATGTGTTCCACGAGATATACGAGAGCGGTCTGATTATCTCCGATGCCGCCGCCAGAATCAAGACAGCAGAGCTTGTCGAGAGGGACGACGGCGAGGTCGAGCGCTGGTATCCTCCCAGACTCAGACTCGCGCCTCCTGATATGTGGAACGCCTCCCAAGAGTCGGGCAAAAGCAAGGCTCTGTTATTCGACGAGAGCGGCATAGAGCTGGTCAAGTCGAACAATGACCGCACGGCTGGCTGGCTTGCCCTCAAGGAGCTTATGAAGGTCAGAACCGCTCCCGACGGCTCTACATACACCAGACTCAAGATATTCCGCACCTGCAAGCATCTGATACGCACCCTCCCTCAGATTCTCATTGACGAGAAGAAGCCCGACGACTGTGCAAAAGAGCCGCACGAGCTTACTCACGCGCCAGATGCTCTCAGGTACTTTGCTATCTACTGGACGAAGCCGCCGCAAGCTCAGCCCGTCAAGAAGGTCAAGTACCGTCCAGACCTCCTCGAAGACTACTTCAACGCCAGCCCAGAGGAGCGTCAGGCAATTATTAAGAGATACGGAGAACCACTACTATGAAAATCGACTATCAAGACAGCTCGAAGCTCGTCTTCTTCCAAGAGCTGTACCGAGAAGCTCGCGCCGCGTCAGAAAACCTCTACGCGAAGTTGGAGCGGCATCTGGCACAGTACAAGGGTAGCGACGAGATAGACGGCTCGGAAGAGAGGGCGAAGCAGGTTCGTAACATCACCTACGAGCTTGTGGAGTCTCAGGTCACCAGCTACCTTCCGAACCCGTCCGTCTCCGCGAAGATGTGGAGCGAGCGCAACGAGCGCAACGCGAAGAGCATCGAGACTCTTCTGCGGAATAAGAGAGACGAACTCCCCTTCGAGAAGCACAACGACA
>JAZRID010000188.1:0-2193 GCA_045645125.1 Oscillospiraceae bacterium
AACGATACCAAGGCGATGTATGCCTACAACATGGTAGTCAACTTAACCCTAGTTATCAGCAGTATCAGTATCTTGTGTGGCTATCTGCTGACAGAATTTACTGTGCCGTTGCTCTTGGGCAGTGGACAGACAGTAGGAAAGAAAATTTTCGGTATCGCGCTCATGCGAACGGATGGTATTCGTATCACCGCACCGCTGTTGTTTATCCGCACCATTTTGGGGAAATATACCGTAGAAACGATGGTACCTGTCCTCATTGTCATTATGATTTATTTCAATATGGCAGGATTGACCGCGGTGCTGTCCTTGGGTGCGATTCTGTTGTTGGAAGGTATCCTCTTGGTTGCCACACGGACAAACTCCCTCATCCACGACCTGTTAGCCAAAACGGTCGCCGTGGACTATGCCAGCCAGCGTATCTTCGACAGCGAGCAGGAACTATTGGCGTACAAACAACGACAACACTCCGCGCGTGTGGCGCGAGAGCCGTATTGACCAAAATTGCAAGAAATTTTAGAGAGATAGGAAGGGATTCGTATGAAAGTTGAGCTACAAAATCTGACAAAAATCTTTCCCAGTCGCAACAAAAAATCCAACGAGGAAGTCGTTGCTGTCAACAACTTCACTTTTACCATCCCCGATGGAAAGCTGATTGGTCTGCTTGGCCCCTCTGGCTGTGGCAAAAGCACCACGCTGTATATGATTAGCGGTCTGCAAAAACCTACCAGCGGTAAAATTTTCTTTGGTGACGACGATGTTACCGAACTGTCCACGGAGAACCGCGGTATCGGTCTGGTGTTCCAGAACTACGCCCTGTATCCCCATATGACCGTCCGCCAAAACATTCTCTTTCCCCTGCAAAATCTCAAAGGTGCGGACCGCCCCTCGAAAAACGAGATGCTCGACCGCGCTACCGAGGCCGCGCGCCTTGTCCAGCTTGAGGAGCTGATGGACAGAAAACCGAGCGAACTGTCTGGCGGTCAGCAACAGCGTGTCGCCATCGCCCGCGCACTGGTCAAGATGCCCCGTGTTCTGCTGTTGGACGAGCCTCTATCCAATCTGGACGCGCGCCTGCGTCTGCAAACGCGCGAGGAAATCAAGCGTATCCAGAAAGAAACTGGTATCACCACCGTTTTCGTCACCCACGACCAAGAGGAGGCTATGAGCATCTCCGACTTAATCGTTGTGATGAAGTTGGGTGTGGTACAACAGACTGGCGCACCGCAGGAAGTATATGACAACCCTGCCAACCTGTTTGTCTCCATGTTCCTCGGCACGCCCCCCATCAATGTATTTAACGGCGCAGTCAATGGTGGCAAGCTGTTTATCGGCAAGGAAGCCGTGCTAGATGTCCCCTCTGTCGCTGACCAGGAGGTGTACATCGGGATTCGTCCTGAGGGCTTCGTACTGGACGACAACGGCCCGCTCCACTGCCAGTTGAGCAATGTGGAGGTCATGGGACGCGATGTCAGTATCGTCTGTACCAGTGAGGCCTCCGCCAACCCTTTGATTCGCGCCATCATCAACGCGGACAACAAAGTTGACACCAGCCGTAAAGTCGTCAGCTACAGTCTGAAGCCCCACAAACTCTTCCTGTTCAACAAGAACACGGAAGAACGCATCTATTTTTGAGGTGAAGTGATATGGTAGACAGTAAACAGCAATGGAAAGCGTGGGTCTATCTCGCTCCCACAATTGTGTTGTTGCTCGTGTTCACGGTATGGCCCATCATCAACACCGTGGCAATGGCATTTCTTGAAAATTACAGCGGTCTGGCAAGTGTCGGTGGCACAGGTTTTTCTGTCGGCTTGGACAACTTCATCAAAGTTGTGCAGTACAAAAAGTTTGCCACCTGTCTGGGCAATACCCTTCTGCTCTGCTTTTTGACCGTTCCCATTTCCACTATTTTGGCACTGCTGATTGCAGTCGGTCTGAATTCGATTAAACCCCTGCAAAAAGTTCTGCAAACTATCTTCTTCCTGCCCTATGTGACCAACTCCATCGCCATCGGCATGGTGTTTGCGGCTATGTTCAATATTGTCGGTAGTTTCTATGGCACAGAAAACGAGCTTATCGTTACCGCTGGTATCATCAATAATGTGATTGAATTTTTTGGTGGTGAGCATATCAACTGGATTAACCCAGGTTCCAGCTATGCGGCAAACATGACGGTTTTGACAGTATACATCGTCT
>JAZRID010000189.1:0-1232 GCA_045645125.1 Oscillospiraceae bacterium
GTTCTGTATTGTCCTGTTTCGGTTCTTCCTCTGGCTGGGAACTGTTGACGAGTTTCTCGTACTCCGTATAGCGACTGGCCATCATCGTGGCGGCTGCCGAGATAAAGCTACTGTCGTCCAGTACCACGGTGTCGCTCTTAATCCGCACCAAGGGGACCGTGGCGGTACTATTCAAAGTCCAACGCAGTCCAAAATAGCGGCACACCAAGTCCAAGGGAAAAAAGACAGCACCGTTTTTCTCAATGGCATTCCCACTGTACGACACTCCATTTCTGTCGTAGACGGTGCGGTTCACCAAATCGAAGCGCAAATCCATCTTCGAGGTATACAGCACCGCCAGACCCATACTGTAGTTGCGGATATACTGCACATCGAGGTCGGTGTGGTCAAAGGCGGTGTAGCAGACATACACGGTGTTATTCGCCCAAAACGGCATCGTTTCCTCGTTCAACGGCATCAACTTATCATTGACCGCCGTGAAATACACATGTTCCAGTACCGCCGTACCATCCTGTTTGACCAGAGAAACCATCAGCAGAAGTGCCAATAAAAAGGCACACAACCGTTTTCCGCGCCGTATCATCTCAAACACTTCCTCTCTGTACATACGCAACCCATCTATATTGATACACAAAACTGCTAGAAACGCCTATTTTAATCGCTTTATCATACCACGCCGAGGCGTTTTTTTCAAGTCTTGACAGGAATCTGCGTCAGACAAAAAAATTGCTATTGCTTTTTTGTCTGAAGAACGATAGAATGAAACTAACCGAATACTATAAACATCGGGGGATAAAGATTATGTTAACTGCAATTGTTGGCATCAACTGGGGTGACGAGGGCAAGGGCCGTATGGTCGACCTTCTCACCAGTGAATACGATGTTGTCGTACGCTATCAGGGCGGCGGCAATGCCGGTCACACCGTCATCAACGAAATGGGCAAGTTTGCCCTGCACCTGTTGCCCTCTGGCATTTTCCGCAAGGATGTCATCAACATCCTCGGCAACGGTGTCGCACTCGACTGCGAGAGCCTGTGGAACGAGATGCAGGAAGTCATGGCACAGGGCGTTGCCCTCACGCCTGACAACCTGAAGATTAGCGACCGCGCCTCTCTGCTGTTGCCTTGGCATCGCGATTTGGACAACCTGGAAGAAGCTAGATTGGCCGATAAGAAGTACGGCTCTACCCGTCAGGGTATTGCACCGTTCTATTCCGACAAATACCAGAAGAA
>JAZRID010000190.1:0-1343 GCA_045645125.1 Oscillospiraceae bacterium
TGATGTGGCTGATGCCCTTGACGGTGACCTTCTCCAGCAGAGCAAGGACGCTCCTGACATAGATGCGGGTGGGGGTCAGCAGGGTCTCACCAATGGTGGCACCGCCCAGCTCCTCACGCTTCTCGTACAGCATGGGGTCGTGGTTGTCGATGTTGAACACCTTACGGCACAGGGAGAAGCCGTTGGGGTGAATACCCGTGGAGGCGAGGGCGATGATTTTGTCGCCCACAGCGGTCTTGCTGTTGTCAATCATCTTTTTCTTGTCGACAATACCCACAGCGAAGCCAGCCAGGTCGTACTCGTCGACAGGCATCATACCGGGGTGCTCGGCGGTTTCACCACCGATGAGTGCTGCGCCAGACTGGACGCAACCCTCGGCAACACCGCCTACAATTTCAGCGATTTTTTCGGGGATATTCTTGCCACAGGCGATATAGTCAAGGAAGAACAGGGGCTTTGCGCCACAGCAGATGATGTCGTTGACGCACATAGGGACCGCATCAACACCAATGGTGTCGGGCTTGTCCAGCAGAATGGCCATCTTGACCTTGGTGCCACAGCCGTCGGTACCAGAAACCAGAACAGGTTCCTCCATACCAGCCAGAGGCAGACCAAAGCAACCACCGAACCCGCCAACATCATCCAGACAGCCCTCGATCTTGGTGCGTGCGATGTGCTTTTTCATCAACTCAACCGCCTTATAGCCTGCGGTGATATCAACGCCAGCGGCGGCGTAGGAAGCGGAATAACTACTCTCGCTCATCTCTTGTTCTCGCTTTCTTTCAATTTTATTCTTTTCCAGTCCAGCAGTAGGTGCAGACCTTTTCGGGGTCGATGCCGATGGCTTCCAAAACGCCCTCCAGCGACTGATACCCGAGGGAGTCGAAGCCGAGCTTCTTGCAAATTGCATTGAGGAGGCACTGGCCGCGCTCGGTGTTGCAATCTGCGTACTCATCCAGATAGTTGTGGCCTTCGTCACCCTCCAACTCCTGCACGGTACGACGGGCAATCAGCTCCATATCGGACTTACTGCTGGAGAAGTTCAGGTACTTACAGCCGAACATAATCGGGGGACAGGCGGAGCGCATATGGACTTCCTCTGCACCAGAACTGTAGAGGAACTCAACAGTCTCCTGCAACTGGGTACCGCGAACGATAGAGTCGTCAACAAACAGCAGATTTTTAGCCTCAATCAGTTCCTGAACAGGAATCTGCTTCATCTTGGCGACCTTTTTACGGTCGGACTGCTTGGCAGGGGTAAAACTTCTGCTCCAGGTGGGGGTATACTTGATAAACGCACGGGCAAAGGGCAGTTTCGTACGGTTCGCATAACCAATCGCATG
>JAZRID010000191.1:0-4326 GCA_045645125.1 Oscillospiraceae bacterium
ACCTCAATAAGGGCGAGAACCTGGAAAAGAACGCCCTGCTGGTCGTTGTTTCCGATACTCTCGTTGCACTGATGGCGGGTCTCGCCGTTCTGCCTGCTGCATTCGCACTGGGCGGCGAGGGCGCAGCTCTGTCCGGTCCCAAGCTGCTGTTCGTCACCCTGCAGGACGTTTTCGCCGCAATGGGCGCTATCGGCCCCCTGTTCGGCTTCGTGTTCTACACTCTGGTCTTCATCGCAGCTATCACTTCCGCCATCTCCCTGGTTGAGGTTATCACCGCTCACTTCCTGGATAAGGCCGCAGAGAAGGGCAAGGAAGGCAGCCGCGGCAAGTATACCATCATTGCCTGCATCGCCATCTTCGCACTGGCAGCTATCGTCGCAGCCGACGGTCTGGGCAGCAACGGTCTGTGGCAGCCTCTGGGCCTGTGCTGGCTGGATTTCATGGATCTGTGGTCTGAGGGTATCATGATGCCTCTGGGTGTTATGCTGATGTCCTTCTGCGTTGCCTATGAACTGAAGATTTCCACCGTCAAGAAGGAAATTGAACAGCAGGGCAACAAGTTTACCACCGAGAAGTTCTTCACCATCTGCCTGAAGTTCGTCATTCCCCCTGCCATGATTCTGATTATCGCTGGTATGCTCGATGGCATCTTCGGTCTGGGTCTGTTTGGTTAAAAGTAAAAAACAGGATGTATCCTTACATAACAAAACGGCCGACCCCTCGCGGGTCGGTCGTTTTTTGCGTGTCAGCTCTCCATGTGTTTGCCGAGAAAGGCGGCGATAGTCTGCGCCAGTTTGTACTCCGTTTCGCCTGTGGTGACTGCCTCTCCTTCCTCAATGAACAGGACCAGTCCCAACACATCGCCCTCACAGAGAATGGGAGCGGCGATGCCTGTGGTGTACTTGTCAGCACCCTCGATGACAGGAATATGTGGTTCATCGCTGGTGTGCTGATAGATGCGCCGTTCCTCCATGATTTGCTCTAACACTGCGCTGATGCGCTTCCCCAGCAGTTCACGCTTGCCGCCACCTGCCACGGCAATGATGGCATCACGGTCTGTCACGGCACTGATAGCCCCCGAAGTCTTAGACAGAGTTTCGCAAAACTGTGAGGCGAAGTCGTCCAACTCGCCCATCAGGGAATATTTTTTGAAGATAACCTCGCCGTCACGGCTGGTATAAATCTCCAAAGGGTCGCCCTCGCGGATACGCATGGTGCGTCGAATCTCCTTCGGGATGACCACCCGCCCCAAATCGTCGATACGGCGCACAATTCCAGTTGCTTTCATTTTCGTATTTCCTCCCATGTTTTTCTTTGGAAAACATGGTTAGTATCCGCAGGTTTTTCCTGCCTATGCGTGGCAGAAAGCGCAGAGAAACTGGAAAATATATCAGTACACGATACTTTGTCTTTGTTTTTTATTTTCTTCGTACAGCTGTTGGCTGACGGCCATTTTCCGCAGGATATTTTTGACGGTGTTTTCCAATGGCGAACCCTCGCGGTAGTCGGCAGGGTAGATAAAATCCACGCGCTCTTTGCGGAGGAGTTCCTCCACTGCACCGCGGTTGGCATCCTGATACACGGCAATCGCCTGTCCGCCATAGGAGCGCATCATCTTCATGCAAGGCACATCGCTCAAACCATCCCCAATATAGACCATGTTCACGAACGAAATGCGCTTGTGTTCATCGGGCATTGAGGCATTGAGTGCCTTATCATCGCTGACATTCAGCACGCCCTTGTTGATGCGGTAAATAAACTGTGTCTTGGCGGTAAAGTTCACTGCGAGTTTCGGCCATACAGGGATACCGTTCTCGTCGTAGAAGAACTCACAGGCGTAGACCTCTTTGAAGCAGTTGGCAATCTCCGTGCCCTCGATAATCTCACGCAGTCCAGACGAGATAACATAGTGCTCCACCTCGATACCCAACAAATCACCGAAGCGTGAAATACGGGAAAACCAGTCCGTCACACCGGGGAAGAATGAAATATCCTGTCCACAACGGCGCAAAGTTTCGCGCGTCAGGGGGACCCCTTTCTCACGACTTTTTCGCACCATCCGATACATATACGCGAGGATACCGTCCATCTGATTTTCCTCGACAAACTCGTTGGTTTCTTCCCAGAAATCATGGGGGGACATCCCCAAACTGGGGATAAAGGAGTAATTTTGCATATCCTGCGTACACAGGGTTTTGTCAAAATCGTACAGTAGAGCAACCACGGTTTTCTGCTTCTTTTCCATAAAAAACCTCCTAAAAAATGACAAAGGGGCGTTGCAAAGTAAGTACTGCAACACCCCTCTTATGTTTAACTCTTGGTATAGTTACGGCCAAACTGTAGGTCGTTTAGATTGAGAACGCGGGTAGCCTCTGGCTCCTCCTCCAGTGCCTCGTCGTAGTGGTCAAACGGGTCCTCCAAGACCTTTTCCACACCCTCGTCGAATAGCTTGTCTGCCTGTTGGAATCCGTCCAGATTAGCAGGTTCCATCTGTTTGTGTCCTTCACTGTCGTTAGAGAACAGGTCAATCACATTGCGCATACTCTCCATCAAAGAGCTGGCATCACCGCCCAGTTCCTCGACAATTTCCGCGACCTGTTGCATCGCCTCAGGGGAGAGTTCCTCCACAGGCGCGTCGGACAGCGGTGCTTCTTCCACCATAGGCTCCTCGATTGCGACAACCTGCTCCGTCTGTGCGACGACAGGCGCGGTGTTCTGTGGCTCTTGCCCGACAGGCTCCTCAACGGAGGGTTCCTCGACAGGTGCGATATCCAAATCGCCCAGACGAGCAATAAACTCCAGTTGTCTGGTGCAGAGAGCTTTTGCACCGTTGATGAATGCGCTCAGTTCGCGCTGGGCGACAGCCAAACGCTCGCGCTCTATGGCAACCCGACGGTTAATCTCGTCGCGTTCTGCCATAACCTTACGGCCAATTTCCTCGCGCTCGACTGCAATCTGCTGGTCAATTTCCTCGCGTACATGTGCCAGACGCTGTTCCTCGGCGGCAATGCCAGCGGTCAGCTCCTGGATGCGCGCACGCGCCTCGTCCTCTGCATCGGCGAGCAGAGCGGCGCGCTTCTCCTCGGCCTCAGTAATCATGTTGTTCGCCATCTTCTGTGCGGTCAGCAAGGTGGAGCGCATGGTATCCTCCATGGCGTGATACTCCTCCATCTTGTCCACCAGCACTTTCATTTTCGACTTGAGTGTGGCGTTTTCCTTGTAAAGTTCGGTGTAGTCCTCGGTCAGCTTATCCAGAAATACATCCACCGCTGCCATGTTATATCCGCCCAGTGTTGCCTTGGGAAAAGTGGAGGCGGCCACTTCCTGTGGGGTCATCATATACGCGTTCCTCCCTTATGTGTCTATATGGGTTATCTGTGCAGGTTAATACAGTCCATTGTTGGACAACTCATCAATCAAATCTCCCTGAATGTCTACCGAGTACGGCGTAATGATGTAGGTGCTTGCGGCGACCCTTTTGATTTTGCCCTCACTGGCATACGCGACACCGGAGAGAAAATCAATCAGACGGCGGGAAATATCTTTGTGTGTGGACTCCAAGTTGATGACTACGGTGCGCTTCTCTTTGAGGTGGTCAGCGATTTCACTGGCGGCCTCAAAACGCTCAGGCTTGACCAGTACGACCTTGAGTTGCGTCGTTGCGTGAATATTCACCACTTTACCACGGCGACTGTCGACAACGGGGCGTTCACTGCGTGGATAGTCTTCCGAAAAATCGTCGTCCTTTTCGAGAATATCCTCGCCTAAATCCGTATCCTCATCGCTCGTGGGGCGAATAAACTTTCTGATATCGTCAAACAGGTTCATTCTGGCGGATACCTCCTTCTTGTATCATCATTGGTAGTGCCGTGCGCCGAAGATGGCACTGCCGACACGAATCATCGTAGCACCAGCGGCGATGGCATCTTCAAAATCGTCACTCATACCCATAGAAAGATATACAAAACCATTATGATACAATTTTGCACTTATGTCAACAAAAAGACGATGCACTTCTGCAAAATACGGGAGATTTCCGTGGGGAACGGTCTGCACGGGAGGAATGGTCATCAACCCCTTGACGCAGATATTCTCCAAAGTCTGTGCATACTGGGCGGCCGCAAAGAGGTCCTGCGGTGCAAAACCGCTCTTGCTCTCCTCGCCGCCGATGTTGACTTCTAGGAGAATATCCTGTTGGATACCCAATTTTTTGGCCTGTTTGTCAATCTCGTCCAGCAGAGCTAGCGAACCGACGGAGTGGATGAGGTCGACTTTGCCTACCACCTGCCGAACCTTGTTGCGCTGGAGATGCCCGATAAAGTGCAG
>JAZRID010000192.1:0-1200 GCA_045645125.1 Oscillospiraceae bacterium
CGCTTGGCCTCCGACTTATGTGGTGCAACTCTGCGTGGGGGTGATACACACCAAGCGGATGCTCCTCGGTCGTGATGTTGTTACGGAGAACCAAATCCAACTCAAACTGCCCCTCACGCATCCGCGCAATCGGGGTAATGGTGTTGTGTCGCTCGCCGTTGGTTTCTGCGAAGATGAATGCGGTTTCGTCCGTGTATCCGCGCCATGCGGTCAAAATACGGTCCGCCAGTTCGACCAGACGGGCATCGTCGGCACAGCGCAGACGAATCACCGACATCGGCCACTTGACAATGCCAGCGGATACATCTTCAAAGCCTGCGAAGGATACCTCCTGCTCAATCGGCGCACGCTCCATGGCAAAGGTGAAATGACCGCCTTGGAAGTGGTCGTGGCTCAGAATCGAACCTCCTACAATGGGCAGGTCAGCATTACTACCGACAAAGTAGTGGGGAAACTGCCTCACGAAGTCCAACAGCTTGCGGAATGTGGCGCGCTCAATCTGCATGGGGGTGTGCTCACCGTTGAACACAATACAGTGCTCGTTGTAGTACACATAGGGACTGTACTGGAAGAACCAGCTCTTGTTGTCGATGACGATGGGGATAATGCGGTGGTTCTGGCGCGCAGGGTGGTTCATGCGCCCTGCATAGCCCTCATTCTCCGCACAGAGCTGACACTTGGGATACGCACTCTGCGGTGCATGCTTCGCCGCCGCAATCGCACGGGGGTCTTTCTCAGGCTTGGAGAGATTGATGGTAATATCCAAATCGCCGTACGCTGTGGAGGTAATCCACTTGACATCCTTTGCAATACGGTAGGTACGAATGTAGTCCGTCGCTTGGCTAAACGCATAGTACCAGTCGGTCGCCTCGACCGAACTATGAAAATATTTCTCCAAGAAGATACGGCGCACCTCTGCAGGGCGCGGGGTCAGCACACCCATCAGCTTGGTGTCCAACAGGTCGCGCTGTACGATACTGTCCTCAATGACACCGCGCGCCACCGCATCGTCCAACAGACGGCGCAGAATGTCCTCCAACGGCTCCTCTCCCCCACCGTCACAGGCGGTAAATTCCTGCAACTCCAACACTTCCAGCAGACGATTCACCGCCCAAATGCGTTCACACGATGACACCAGGCCGTGGCGCACTGCGTAGTCGACCAATTTTACAATATCTTGGCTCATGGCGACTCCTCCTT
>JAZRID010000193.1:0-2930 GCA_045645125.1 Oscillospiraceae bacterium
TAATTCCATCATACTTAGCATATCGGTTTCCATCCGTCCACCAACTGAGGACTTTGCGCTGTCGCTCGCTCAAATCCGCCCAGTGAAAAGCAGATGTTTTCACACATCCCCCTCCTCTGCTGGCAACAGAATACTGTCGTCACCGTCTGCAAAGAGTGTACCGACATTCCTGCTCAGCGCATCGAGCAGGCCGTCATCCTCAACTTCAGTACTTTCCTGAATATCCATGATTCCCAACTCACAGCAACTCTGTACCATACGGCGGAAGTCATTGGTATCCTCGATGGACTCCTGCTTCTCTACCCAGTCGGCGGCGAGTTTGACCAATCCTGCGCGGATTTTTACTTTGGCGGCCGCTTCATCAGAGAGGGCATCTGAGATTTTTTCAACAGTTTTCTGTTCGATACTTGTTCGTAGGTTTTCTGTGTGCTGTTCTCGCGCTGTTGTCCACCGTTCTTTCACTGCCTTATCTTTCAAAACAGAAAAACTCACACCGTGCTTCTCCGCAAGTTTTCGGTAGCTAATGCCGCCGTTGATATATTCACTTTTGATTTTCAGCCAATCAACGGCCACCACACCACCTGCTTTCTTTCAAAAAATTGGGAGTGCAGGACACCCCTACACTCCCGTTTTATCACACGGCTGTTTCCAAATGGAAACACCTATTAAAATTTTTTCAGAAAAAATCCTCTTTTTTCATCGTGCATAATAGGCAGGTAGCGGCACAGGGCAGCAATATCTTGGTAGACCGCTTTGCGTGAACACTCAATGCCATATTCTCTTGTTAGACGGTGGATTATCTTGCCACAGGTCTGTGGCTTGTCAGAGAGGATTCTTTCCACCGCAAGCACACGCTCTCTACTATTGCTCCTCATGTACCGCTACCTCACTATTTCCGTTTTCTTTTCTCGACTGATAAGCTATGTACAGCAATCGCACGCACCCTGTCATGCCGCACATGGCAAAAATCCGTTTTTGATTGCTGTTCTTTGCCTCTTGCGGTGCGTTCTGCTTCACGCCGTTCTGCGTATTTAGCGTAGCGTGTGCAATGTGCGTGGCAAGTTGCGTTCCGCAGAGCGCAATCTTTTGTGCAAGGCGGTATTTCCATCATGCACCTTCACAGCTATTAGAGAACAAATCCATCTGTTTTTCTCCCCAAAACTGCTCCTCTGGGTCTCGCCACTCGACACCGATATAGTCCAAAACATGGCCCCATCCGTACCAAGTACCATCCGTTAATTGTGCAACATGGGTCATCCACATTTCCCATTCCTTGGGGTTTCTTTGCCACAGGCGGTCGAAACGATGAGGGCGATGCTCAAGGTGAATCCCAAATCCACACATGGAGCATCCAGTTCTTTGCGCCTTGGTAGTTCTTAGTGTCCCATCTTGCTCTCTTACAATCTCGCCGTATATCTCCGGTACAGGAACATGGAGGTCAAGTGCTAACTGCAAGATATCTTGACGATTGAAGATAGCAAACGGACAACTCCGCTTTGTTCCAGGCGATATGTAATTACATCCGTTTATCATCAACGCCTTTTGTCGTCGTCCACCCTCAGATGCCATCAATCCCATATACGGAAATCGTCCCGTTTCTCGTGCATAGTCATTGCATGGTTTCTCTTTAAGATAATAACAGCACTTATCACTAACACAAAAGTCAGGTACACCGTAGTTGACACCCTCATTTTCGTTCTCGTACCCGCCGAACTTGTCTAGCCATCTTTGGGACAACTTCATTCGACTGTTTTTCTGCCAACCTCCGTACTCTCCAGTTTCGCCCGTAATGATTGCGTGGCGAACAGTCGCATTATCTGGTGTCGGTCTCTGGAGCAGGTCAATCTTTCCCGCAATTTCTTTACTTAGCACAGGCCAACCAAATTCGCGGATGACTTCGATTTTGCTTTTGATTGGCTTTAACACCTGCACACCAAGTTGCTCATGGATTCTTTGAATGCTTTTATCCTCCAAAGAAGATACCGAGATGGCAGGCACATCAATCCCGATGGAGCGCAGAAACAGGAGCAATGTGATACTATCCAGACCGCCTACCGCCACATAACAGTCCCCTGCAATCTCTGGATGTCGGTAAAATTCCCATGCTCTGGTTTCTGCATACCGAACTTTGAACTCATAACTTTCCTTTTGCTTTGCACGGAAGTACATGACCTTGCGCTCGGTATCGTTTTCCTTTGCACGCTCAATTACACTTTTCATAAAGCCACCTCACAGTCCAACAGAACCAAGTAGCCTTTGCAGTTGGTCGTTCCGCTTTGCGTCCGTCACCCCATCGGACAACACGGGCATTTTCATGCTACTGGACAGCCGTACCATCGTGTCACGCACATCGGAGGGCAATGCCAGATATTCCCGTTCGCTTTCCATGCGTGCCCTGTAGCTACGCTGGAAATTGGACGCTACCACGCTCCCCAGCACATCACTGTCCATCATCGCCCATTCCCTCAACTGGTTAGGGGAGCCGACCAACCTCTGTACAACAGACGGCAGTTTTTCAAATTCCTCTCGTGCCTCATAGCCAGAGTTCCGTATTGCCTTGCGTACAAGCTCCCATGCTTCCAACTCTGTCAGCATATCTGGCTGCTTGAGCTTCGCAATCGCGTCCTTAATCGCCCCAATGTGGGGCGGATAGCCCTTTTTGTCGCTGGCAATAAATGCCTTGACCGCCACCGCTACGACCTCCACGGAATCATCCTCAAACATCTTCGCCCATAGTCTAAGCGTTTGTTCTCGGTTTGGTGCATCTGGCCCCGAGTAAAACCGTGGATAAGCAACGGCAAGAATATCCATGATGGTTCCCATCTCCCATAGTTCCATGTCAACGCCCCTCACTCTCCAACTGTTGTGCCAACTCAGCCCAGCTCTGTTTCCTCTCTGTTGCGACTGTTGCTTGCTTTTTAATTTTTCTT
>JAZRID010000194.1:0-1449 GCA_045645125.1 Oscillospiraceae bacterium
CGTATCGTCGGTACGGTCCAGTACTACGAAGTGGGCGATACCTATCAGATTGCCGATGTATCCTATCGTGCCATGAAGCCAGACGACCCCAACAACCTGCAAAAGATAAGCGATGGCAACGCCCCTGCCTATGTTCTGACGGATGCTGAAACCTTTGTCAACGCCGAGGTTACGGTGACAACAGAGGATACCGCGGTGACACTCCCTTATGCCCAGTTGGCTCTGGGAAGTTCGCTGGAAATGCAGGGATTGACTGTCACCGATGTCTACACCACCGACAACGCGGAGAGTTCCTCCAACGGTGCGCTGACGCTCACCTGTACGGTGGACGGTATCCCCGTCACGGTTCGTACCGCCGTTCTGCGTGATGCAGACGGTACCCTGCTGACCGCCGACGCGTATCTGGGAAAGACTATCACGGTCAAGGGTATCGTGGATTTTTACCAAGGCGAATACCAGATTAAGGTGTTTTCCGCAGACAGTATTACGATTGATGAATAATGCAAGCAAAAAGGATTTGATAACATGAAAAAGGTTCGTACTTTCCTGCTCGCACTCGCCCTGAGTGCGACGATGCTCACCGCGTGTGGTGCCCCCCCTGCTGGTGACAATGGCGCAGATACCAATGGTCTGACTGCCGCTAAAAATTACTTGTACACCATGTACAAGGATGCCGCCGAAGTGACTACTGCCGACTTCATCCGTGTCGGTGTCGTCAAAATCAACGGCGTTACTTACACCGTCGAGTGGACTGCCAACTCCGACACCATCAACATCGTATATGGAACCGATAAGATGGTCACGATTGATGTCGATGAGGCAAATCCTGAAGAAGTTGCCTACACCCTGACCGCTACGCTGAAAGACGAAAGCGGTGCTACGGAGTCCGTTTCTTTCAACCACAAAGTACCTGCCGCCATCATTCTGGACGAGGGCATGACCTACGAGGAAATCGTAGAGGCCGCCTACGCACTGGCAGAGGACACTGCTCTGGATGGTACTTTCCGTCTGTTCGGCACTATTGTCAAGATTGATACTCCTTGGAGCGACGACTACCAAAATATCACCGTTACCATTCAGGTCGGCGATATGGCGGACAAGCCCATCATGTGCTACCGCTTGCAGGGCGAGGGTGCCAAGAATCTGGCGGTCGGGGATGCGATTACTGTCGAGGGTACGCTCAAGAACTACAAGGGCACCATTGAGCTCGATGCTGGTTGTACCTTAGTCGGCATGGGCGAGATTAAGGACCAGACCGCTCTGCTGGATGCCGCCTATGCACTGGCAGATGGTATTGCGATGAATGAGCCCTGCACAATGACTGGTGTTATCTCTAAGATTGACACCGCTTGGAGCGAGGACTACCAGAATATCACCGTCACGATGGTTGTCGGTGGTGATACGGAGCGTCCTATCATGTGCTACCGCCTGCAGGGTGAGGGAGCCAAG
>JAZRID010000195.1:0-1343 GCA_045645125.1 Oscillospiraceae bacterium
GGCGGAGGAAAACCGTCTGACCTTGGGGTGTGTCGGTGTCAAGCGCACGACAGGACAGCACCCGGGCGGTCTGGTCGTTGTCCCCGACGATATGGATGTCGAGGACTTCTGTGCGGTCCAGCACCCTGCGGATGCCGCCGACAGTGATATCATCACGACACACTTTGAATATCACTGCATGGAGGACAATCTGCTTAAACTGGATATGCTCGGCCACGATGACCCGACCATCGTGCATATGCTTGAGGGGCTAACAGGGGTCAACGCGAGAGAGATTCCCTTGGACGACCCCGACACCATGAGCCTGTTCACCAGTAGTAAGGTACTCGGCTTTGAGAATGATGAAATTCTCGGTCCAACAGGTGCGGTGGCAATCCCTGAGTTCAACACGAAATTTACAAGGCAGATGTTGGTCGATACCCAGCCCAAGGATTTCAATACCTTGGTGCGTCTGTCTGGCTTCTCCCACGGTACGGATGTGTGGCTCGGCAATGCGCGCGATTTGATTGTCAGTGGCACGGCATCCGTTACGGAAACGGTCGGCTGTCGTGACGACATCATGCTCTACCTCATCCAGATGGGATTAGACCCCAAGATGAGCTTCAAGATTATGGAGTCCGTCCGTAAGGGCAAAGTCAAGGCAAAAGGCTTTGAGGAGGGGTGGCGCGAGGCGATGGAGGAACACGATGTACCGCAGTGGTATATTGAATCCCTCGCCAAGATTGGCTATCTCTTCCCCAAGGCACACGCGGTCGCCTATGTTATGATGGCATTCCGCATTGCGTGGTTCAAGGCGCACAGACCGCTCGCGTTCTACGCCACTTTCTTTACGGTCCGTGCCAAGGCATTCGATGCCGAGTACTGCTGTGCTGGTTTCGATGCCGTCAAGCGGAAGCTCTTGGAGATTTGGAACAACAAGGACGCGGCCGCGGTCGAGCAGGACCTCGCCGTGACGCTGGAAGTCTGCTATGAATTCTATCTGCGTGGCTTCCACTTCGAGCCTATCAACATCTACGAATCCGAGGCGACACGCTTTGTTTTGAAAGGGGACAACGCCTTGATTCCGCCTTTCACGGCGGTGCGTGGACTGGGAGAAACGGCGGCCATGGATACAGTCGAGAAGCGAAAAGGGAAGGAGTTCATCTCCATCGAGGAATTTGCTATCTGTTGCAACAAGCTCTCTAAGACGCATATCGAACAGCTCAAGGGGCTAGGTGCCTTTGCAGGCTTGGCGGATACCAGTCAAATCACGCTATTCTAAATGGGACGCTAAATAGAACAGGAGTTTGTATCGCTGTGGTACAAGCTCCTGTTTTTCCTTTTCGTACCGTCGGTTTACGACG
>JAZRID010000196.1:0-7692 GCA_045645125.1 Oscillospiraceae bacterium
TGACAGAGGACCGCCCTTTATTGCCAAAGTAGAATACCACAGGTGTCGCGTTATGTCAAGCAATTTTTCCATTTTCTTTCCAATTTTCTGGAATGTATGACAGAAAAGCGTGATTCAGCGTGCGTTTTCGCGTGGGCCAGGCTGAAAGACTTTTTCCAGTAACAGCGGTTCGACCGAGCCTGCGGTCAACTCCGTGACTTGGACACTGAAGGCATCCACATCCTCCGCTGGCAGTGTCACCGTGATGACCACATCCGTACCGAAGTCGGTGTCGGTGATGACTCCACCGCACTGCTCCACCAATAGGCGCATCCGTTCATACAGTGCGTAACTGCACGGCACCGCGAGCGAAGCCCACAGGCGCATCCGACTGATACCTGCCTCGTTGAGTGCGAGTTTCGCCGTACCGCCGTAGGCGCGTGTCAGGCCACCTGCCCCCAACAGAATACCGCCGAAATAGCGTGTCACGACACAGCAGACATTCGTGACTTCCTCGCGCTGAAACACATTCAGCATCGGCTGTCCTGCCGTGCCCTGTGGCTCGCCGTCGTCGCTGTAGCGCAGAATATTCCCCTCACGGACGACATAGCACCAACAATTGTGTCGGGCATCGTGGTACTTCTTCTTCGTGGCTTCAATGTGCATCCGCGCTTCTTCCTCGCTCTCCACACGCCAGATGTGGCCGATAAAGCGTGAACGCTTCTCTATCATCTCCGTTTCCGCCTCTTGAAAGGGAACAATATAGCTCTCCATCTCAGTCCTCCCAAGGTTCTTTCGGCTCGACCCAGCCCTCAATATACTCCTTCACCAAGCCGATGGCGCGGGGATTACAGACCGCGACAACAGTAATGGTCGCATCGTACTCCACCGACTCCACCTTAGCCTCTTGGTACAGCATATCGAGCAGTCCGCCCTTGTCGTAAGGCAGATGAATCGTAACGCGCCGAGTGCCCTTGTCGAGCATACGGTCAATGGCGCGCAGAAGCTCGTCTACGCCCTCGCCCGTCTTGGCGGAGATATTGACGGCATCCTCGCCGTGGGGGCGCACCTCGCCCCAGAACAGGTCGGATTTGTTATAAACACGCAGACAGGGCGTTTTCTCTGCGCCCAGTTCAGCAATCAGCTCCTCGACAATGCTCGCCTGCTCCTGCCACTCTGGGTTGGAGATGTCAATGACATGGAGCAACATATCCGCATACTCCAGCTCCTCCAAGGTCGCCTTGAATGCGTCCACGAGCTGGTGGGGCAATTTACGGATAAAACCAACCGTGTCGGAGATAACAACCTCCATCGTGTCGCTGACGGTCAGTAGACGGCTGGTGGTGTCGAGGGTATCAAAGAGGCGATTGTTGGCAGGAATCCCTGCGTCAGTCAGCTTGTTGAGCAGGGTGGATTTTCCTGCGTTGGTGTATCCGACGATGGCAACTACAGGAATCTCGTTCTTCATGCGTCTGCTCCGCTGGGTACCACGGACACGGCGCACCTCCTCCAACTCCTCCTTGAGTTTGTCGATTTTACGGTGGACATGGCGGCGGTCGGTTTCCAACTGCGTTTCACCGGGACCCTTAGAACCGATAGGACCTTTACCACTCGTACCTGCCTGACGCTCCAAGTGTGTCCACATACCAATCAGGCGTGGCAACAGGTATTGATACTGCGCCAACTCGACCTGTAGACGCCCCTCTTTCGTTCTGGCGCGCTGGGCGAAGATGTCCAAAATCAGACCACTGCGGTCCAACACCTGCACGCCCAAGTCCTCCGTCAGTGCGCGCATCTGCGAGGGGCTGAGGTCATTGTCGAAAATCACCATCGTAGCTTTTTCGTTCTGCACCAGCTCGCGAATCTCCCACACTTTACCCTCACCGATGAAAGTTCTCGGCTCTGGGGTGGCGCGGTTCTGGAGAACGGACGCAATCACCTCACCGCCTGCCGTTTCGACCAGTGCGGCGAGTTCCTCTAGCGTACTGTCATCCGCATTTTCCCGACGGCTGAGTTTGGGACTGTTCAACCCTGCCAAAATCGCACGGTCACGGGGCTTTTCCATTTCGGGTATCATTTTTTCTTCCATAGTATTTCCTTGCCTTTGTATCAAAATTTCCTTGCAGATAGTATATCCAAAACAATATCTTTTTGCAAGTGGTTTATCACAGACAGAGATGGCACAACATAGAGTATATGGAGTTCTATGTGAGGTGATTGGTTTTGTTCTATCCTACGCGCCCCCCTGCGGCTATCGCACGGATTCATGGGGGAGATGATTTCCCCCATCTCTGTGGCATTGTGTTCTTTTTTCCACACAACAACGGCGTACTGGTTTCCGCCAACATACAGGGACTACCGACCTACGAACTGGAGCGCAGGTGCTTTGCGTTCCATATCCACGAGGGCAATCGCTGTACGGGGAACGATTTTGCGGATGTGGGGGCGCATTTCGACCTGCACCACCAACCGCACCCCTACCACACAGGCGACCTCCCTGCCCTGTTCGCGGTGCATGGCAAGGCGTGTCTGGCGTGTTGGACAGACCGCTTCCATATCCGTGATATCTTAGGGCGCACGATTATCATTCACGAACAGGCGGATGATTACCACACACAGCCGTCTGGCAACGCAGGTAAAAAAATTGCGTGTGGGGTGATATTGCGGAATTGCTGTCGTTGACATCATCTTTTTCTCTGTGTTACAATTTGGGCAACACCAGAGAAAGGGCAGAACAACGATGTACAGTGATATTTTCTGCAAAGTATATAACGAATTTGGGTGGAATTACTACCCCGAATGTTTCGGGGAAACACTGTTACAGTGGATTTCCCACCATCAAATCAAAGTCAATACGGCGATGGACCTCGCCTGTGGTACAGGGGTACTGTGCGAGCTGTTGCAACAGCACGGGATTTCGGCATCTGGCATGGATTTCTCCAGTGGTATGATTCAGATTGCCAGAGAGCGCAACCCTGCTATCCCCTACGATGTCGCGGATATGATAACCTACCGACCCGACAAGCAGTTCGACCTTGTGACCTGCACAGGCGATGCCATCAACCACATCCCCGACTTGCAGGATGTGGAGAAGATTTTCCAGAATGTCTTTGCCTATACCGCCGAGGGTGGCTACTTCGTCTTTGACATTCTCAACGAGAACGAGATTTCCACCAGTGAGCCGTTCGAGATGGACTTCACCCCGACTACCAAGGTGTGGTTCCAGATGACGCGCCCTGCCCATAACCGCGTCAATCTGCAAATCTGCGTCTATGAAAACGGCGTTCTCCAGTTTGAGGAGAATATTCGGGAAACCGTCCACGCCCCCCAGACCATCTGCACACTGTTGCGGAACTGTGGCTTTGAGGTGGTGAAGTGTGCCGACCACCTGTTAGACGATGCCCAACAGCACGGCACGACATGGTATCTCATTGCAAGAAAACCAACCGCATAAGTAAAACGGGAGTGTTGCCATCGAAACAACACTCCCCTGTTCTTTTTTATGGCTTATGGCAAATTCACTGCGCCGACAAACAGCGGAATCTGTCCCGAACAAATCGCCATGACAAACGGACGATTCAACACGAAGTCGATGATTTCATCGGGCGGTTGTGCCGAACCTGCGCCAAACTCCAAGAGGATATAGGTGGCGGCGGTCACACCCTCCTCGTCGATGGCAATGCGCGAACTCTGCTGGATACTGTCGAGGTAGACAGGGTACTCGCTGTCGATGGAGGGAGAAAAGTCGTTCCCCATCGGTTCAAAAATCTTGGTCAGCCCCATCTCTTTGAGTGCGTCTTTTAAGTCCACACTGGCGGAGAAGTCAAATTTGGGAATCGAGAGGTTGACTTTCATCCATTTGTGATTTTCCTTGGGAAATGCCTCACTGCGCGTCACCATGGCAGTATAGTCCCCACCCTCCAGCACATCGTCCACGGTTTTATCCTCGTCGGGCAAAATCAGCCACATGGTACAGCCATTTTCGAGGAACAACTGCACCGCGCCGTAGTCCTCCGCCCAGTAGTAATTCATCTCATACTCTTTCTTATTCATAAAGGTACACAGTTTCTCGCCATCGTTCGCGTAGAACATGGCTTGGGTGTTCTCATTGCTGTCAAATTTGTCGTTCCACTGCCCCTGCAAGTACACCGTGGAGGCCATCGCCAACATCGGGATGATGTCGGGGTTCAATTGTATCGTTTCGGTGCGGTCTTTCAAAATGCCACCGGTCTGGTTGTTCAGCCAGTTCGTGATGGCGCGGTTGGTGCGCTTGCTCCCAAGGTCGCCCTGATAGACGGAGGCGTAGTAGTCGTGGGCGAGAATGTCCATCACTTCCTGCTCGTACTGCACCACGTCGTCGAGCCACAGGGAGTTCGCCAACACGCTAATCTCTCGTCCGTTGTCCTGATAGATGTCCTCCCAGACTGCACTCATGTTTTCACGCAGTTGGGCGAGTTCTGCGACCCCCAACACCGCCAAAACTTCCTCTTGGGTCGCGCCTGCCGTCAATTCCGCGGTCATCGCGAGGGCGAGATAGGCATTGATGGGCGACCACAGGCGGTTGGTGTCGTCTACCCCCTGCAAAACTTCTCGCGAACAACGCTCTGCAAAAGTTGCAATAGGGTCGACCGCCCCTGCGACTATCTGTTCTCTGGCGCGTTCCTCGTCATACCACTGGTCGAACTGGTCGGAGCGGATATTGGGACGCTCCATCTTGCGGGATTCCGAAGCCAAACTGACCGCCTTTGCGGACACCACCAGCGGAATGGTCGGCGTATTCCAGAGCATCGCCACCGCCAACACAGCCGCCACTGCGATTTTGAGATACGGTTTGCGCCGTCTGTGGTGCGCGGCCTCCGCTATGTATTTTGCATCGACATAATCCAGAGCTTTTCCTAACTTCTCATTCATGGATAAATCCCTCCTTTGTCAAATACTCCCGTAGTCGTAAGCGGATTCTGCCCAAGCGCACACTGGCGGTATTGCGCCGTAGTTGTAAGTCCTTTGCTATCTCCTGTAGGCTGTCCCCGAACCAGTACCGCCGTAGGAACAGCACGCGGTCATTGCGCGACAGTGTACCGAGAAAGCGGTTAATCGCTTCCCCCAGCTCCCGCACCTCCACCGCCTCGTCCAAGGCGCGTGTGGGGATACCCTGCGCCAACTCGTCGAGGGAGATGTCGTATCGGCTGTCACGCTTCTGGGCGGTGTTGTATCTTAGCCTGTCCAACGAAATATTGCGTCCCGTTTTGTAGACATAGCCTGCCAACGGTTCTGGTTTCTGCGGTGGGATACTGTTCCACACGGCGAGATAGGTGTCGTTGACGGACTCCTCCGCATCCTGTTGCACGCCGAGAATATTCATGGCAATCGCCAGCAGTCGCTTGCCGTACTGCTTGGCGAGGATAGCAAGGGCACTTTCTGCGCGTTCCCAGAGCAATTTGAGTAGTTTCTTATCGTCCATATTCTCCCCTCCCTACTGATATAGTCGATTTTTTCCACCGCGATGTTACACCATGCGCGATATTTTATGTATATATATCGGATTCCGCATATGTTTCCCTTCATTGCGGGATGCTATGCAGGGAATTTCCCCTTAATCCATTGACGATTCCCTTATTTTATGTCATAATTTAAGGGAATAACTAGGAGGTAAGGTTATGAGAACTTTTAACTATTCTGAAATCAGGAGCAAACTGTGGGATTCTGATATTCTCGGCCTCGTTGCTGCGATATACAAAGAAGCTGGGAAGCAAGAACTCTATCTGAAACAGCGACCGCAAGAATTGGAGAAATTGGTGGAAATCGCAAAGGTACAAAGCACCGAGGCATCCAATGCCATCGAGGGCATCGTTACCACCAGTACCCGTATCAAGCAACTGGTTGCGGAGAAAACGACACCCAAGAATCGCGACGAACAGGAAATTGCAGGCTATCGTGATGTGCTGAACATTATTCACGAAAGTTTCGATGCCATTCCCATTACACAAAATTATATCCTGCAACTGCACAAAATCCTGTATAGCCATATGAATAACCCTATGGCTGGCAGAACAAAGAATGTGCAGAACTATATCAGTGCCACTTATCCAGACGGTCATGTGGAGACCCTCTTTACTCCGCTCGCCCCCTACGAAACCCCAGAGGCATTGGACAGAATCTGCGAAGAGTACAATCGCGTCATCGGAAATATGGAAGTTGAACCGCTGATTGCCATTCCGATTTTCATTCACGATTTCCTGTGCATCCACCCGTTCAACGATGGAAACGGCAGAATGAGTCGTCTGCTGACTACGCTTCTACTCTATCGGAGCGGATTCTATGTAGGAAAATACATTTCCCTGGAAGCAAAAATCGCTAAAAATAAGGTTCTGTATTATGATGCCCTTGGCTTAGCACAAATCGGATGGCACGAAGGCACGGAAGATTCCATTCCGTTCGTCAAATATCTGCTTGGCACAATCCTGGCTGCGTACCGAGACTTTGCAGACCGCTTTGCCTTGGTAGAAACAAAACTGCCTGCCCTTGAAACGGTGCGCCGCGCTACTATGAATAAAATCGGACGATTTACCAAGCAGGATATCCGAGAACTGTGTCCTTCTCTCAGCATCAGTTCCATCGAAGGTTCGCTTCGCAAATTAGTCGCCTCTGGTGAACTGAAACGCGAGGGCACAGGAAAAAACATCTGCTACTTCCGGCTGTATTGATATTTTCCCCTATTTTTGGTCGTATACACTTGACAAACTCGAATATCGAGATTATACTGTACTTAGAAACTCGATAATCGAGAAAGAAGGTGATACGAATGCCGAGAGAGAAGTTCAAGACGCTAACCGAGCAGATGTTTTATATTCTGCTGTGTCTGCAAGAGGAGTGCTATGGCATTGATATCTTCGACAAAATCACGCAAATGACCGCTGGCAAAGTGACAGTCGGCTCTGGCACGATGTACAACCTGTTGGAGCAATTTCTGGATGCCGAGATGATTCAAGAGGTGAAAGTCGAGGGACGGCGCAGGAGCTACCTGCTGACAGACAAGGGAAAAGAAGTCCTCACCAAAGAGGTTGAACGCCTCCGCGCACAGGTTGCCAACTACGACAGATATTTTCGAGAGGGGGATGCAACATGAAGAACAGGAAAAGACGCTTGGAAGCGATTGCGCTCTACGACCACACAGGCATCGAGCAACACCTCGCTAAGATGGCGCAACAGGGGTGGATGTTGGAGAGCGTTGGCACTCTGGGGTGGGTCTACCGCCGAACAGAACCAAAAACAGGACAGTTTGCTGTCACCTACTACCCCAAGGCATCGGAGTTTGACCCCGAACCCTCCGAGGGCGAACAGCGGTATCAGGAATTTACGGCGCAGTCTGGCTGGGAGCTGGTCTGTCATTCCGCACAGATGCAGGTATTTTATACCGAACAGTCCGACCCCATCCCGTTGGAAACCGACCCCGTGACACAGGTGGAGAACATCCATCAGGCGGTAAAAAAGAGTTTTCTGCCGTGCTACTTCATGCTGTTGGGCATTGCCATCCTGAACGGCGCACAGGCCCTCGCCAATGTTTTCACGCGCCCCATCAGCACCCTGTCCAGTCCCCTGCAACTGTTTGCCTTGGTCAGCTGTGGGATTCTGTTTCTGTTCTGTGCCACGGAACTGGTGGTATACTACCGCTGGTTGAAAAAAGCGAAAACATCTGCCGAACACGGCGCATTT
>JAZRID010000197.1:0-22685 GCA_045645125.1 Oscillospiraceae bacterium
AGGAGGATTAGGATTGATGGGGGGATTAGGGATGATAGGAGGATTGCTTGTCTCGAAGGATACAACGATGGCGGGGATGGCAACACGCAGATTTTCTGCGCTGTTACACTCCAGAACCATCACCTCGAGGACGGTAAAGCCCTTCTGGACCTTGGCGAGGAAACGGAGAACTGCAACAGTTTCGTTGGCGTGGACAGCATCCTCAGTGCTGGAGGCATAGCTCATGGTGATACTGTCACCATCCACAACAGTGTCGGTGAGCGTACCAGCGAGTTCACTGTCGACATAAGCCAGACACTCGTCATCAAAAGTGACCGTGAACTTGCCGTTGGTTGTGATGTCAGTAGTTCTGATGATAAGCTCGACAATGCCAGTATTTTCGTTGTAAGCGGCATTTGCGTTCAGCGTGTTGGAGGAACTCGCTGCCAGCGTGGGCATACAGAGAACAGACATCAGCATGACCATAGAGAGGAGTACGGATGTAAGTTTCTTCATTGGTTACTTCCTTTCAAAAAAATTTGTTACTTCTGGAAAGGACCTCTCGCCGTCCGTACTGAGCGCGACAGCACCACCTCCCACAAAGGTGCCGCGTTCCATACATACATGGGCAAGAGGCAAAAAATCCCAGTCTAAGATAACAATGATATTGTATCGTATACGGATGTAAAATACAAGACAAAATGGAAAATTTTTCACAATGCTTTCCTATATTTTTGCGTTTCTTTCGTGTAAGAAAGCACACAAAAGAGCATATAATAGAATATCTGCCTGTAACTTTTTTTAAGAAATGGTTAAAATACGAAAAAAGTTGTGACAAAATCATAAACTTGTGTATTTTTCACGAAAACGGCAGAGGGAATATGGAAACAGAGGCATAAATTTGTAAATTGTGCTGTTGACGGAAAGCAAGAAATTTGCTAACATAATTATGTATTCCAATCCGCGTGGGCAAGTGCGCGGGATGTGAGATTTGAAGAGGAGAATTGACCTATGTATACGCAGGAAGTTACTATCAACAACGAAGTTGGTCTGCACGCAAGACCTGCCACTTATTTCATTCGCAAGGCAAATGAGTTCAAGAGCGGCATTTGGGTTGAGAAGGATGAGCGCCGTGTCAATGCCAAGAGCCTGCTGGGTGTTCTCTCCCTGGGCATCGTCAAGGGCACCACGATTACGCTCATCGCTGACGGTTCTGACGAGAGAGAGGCTGTTGAGGCACTGGCTCAGCTGGTTAGCTCCGGCGAGTTCGGTGAATAAACGAAACGCATAAAAGAGCTTTCTGCCACGGCGGAGGGCTCTTTTTTGTGTATCCTATCTACCAGTATTTTCCTAAAAAGAAATCTGGGATAGTATAACGGAGAGGTCTATGACAAAATCGGAGCTTTTAGAAAAAGCAAACCGTCTGCCCCTCACTCCAGGCGTGTACTTGATGCACGACCGCGCAGGGGCGGTCATCTATGTCGGCAAGGCGAAAAAATTGAAGCATCGTGTCAGCCAGTATTTTCAGGACAGCCGTAGCCACAACACCAAGACACAGACAATGGTGGCGCAGGTGGTGGACTTTGATACCATCTTGGTCGGCAGTGAGTTTGAGGCACTGGTGCTCGAAAATGCGCTGATTAAACAGCACCAACCGCGCTACAATATCCTGCTAAAAGATGATAAGGGGTATCCCTTTGTGCGGTTGAGCCGAGAGCGATATCCGCGCTTCAGTGTGGTGAGCAAAATGACGAACGACGGTGCGCGCTACTTTGGACCATACGGAGGACGAGGAGAAACCAAGGCGGCCTTGGATGCCATCTGTCACGCACTGCATCTGCCGACCTGTGGGAAGCAGTTTCCACGCGATATCGGCAAAGAGCGTCCCTGCCTCAATCACCATATGGGGTATTGTGATGCGTTTTGCCGTGCGGAGCAGAGCGAGGAGGAGTATAACCGCCGTATCGCACTGGCGGTACAACTGTTGGAGGGAAAAATCCGCGCCGTGACTGCCACATTGGAGCAGGAGATGACCCTTGCGGCGGAAGCGTTGCGTTTTGAGGAGGCGGCTGTCCTGCGCGACCGCGTCCATGCCATCCGTGTTTTGACGAAAAAACAGAAAGTGATGGCAGGGATTTGTACCGATACGGATGTCTGGGGCGTGTATCGAGGGGTGAAATGCTGTTATGCGGTACTCCACTATGAGGAGGGACAGTTGACAGGGCGGGAAACGGAGGTGTTCTCTGCCCATGCCGTTGGTGACAACAAGGAAATTTTATCCGCCCTGCTGTTGCAGTACTACGGGGAGCGCGGTGTGGTACCGCGCGAGATTGCCATTCCAGCAGAGATAGAGGACCGCGCCGTATTGGCACAACTGCTGGCAGAAAAGGCAGGGTATAGTGTGACCATCCGTGTGCCACAACGCGGAGAACGCGCCGAGGTACTGCGTATGGCGGCGGATAATGCGCGTGAGGAGGCGGAGCGACAGACGACCGCCGCCGAGCGTACCGACCGCACCTTGGAGCTATTGGGAAATCTGATGGGATTAGAGAAAGCACCCGACTGGATAGAGTCCTACGATATCTCCAACACTGGCGCAGAGGATATCGTGGGGGCGATGGTGGTATTTCACCGCGGAAAACCTGCCAAAGAACGCTATCGAAAGTTCCATATTAAATCCGTGGAGGGGCATCCCGACGACTATCGCTCGATGGAGGAAGTTCTGACGCGGCGGTTTACACGCTATGTACAACAGGATAAAAAATTTATGCCCCTGCCAGATGTGCTACTCGTTGATGGCGGTGTGGAACACGCTGTCATTGCCCAAAGGGTAGCGGCGCATTTCTCTCTTGCTATCCCGATTTTTGGGATGGTGAAAGACCACCGCCACCGTACCCGTGCCCTCGTCACCGCCAAGGGGCATGAAATCGGGATTCAGCATAACCAAGCAATATTCTCGCTGATTGGACGCATTCAAGAAGAAACCCACCGCTTCGCCATCACTTTCCACCGTGAGAGCCATGGAAAAAGCGTGAGAGGGTCCACCTTGGATACCATTGTCGGAGTGGGCGAAGTAAGACGCACCGCGCTCCTGAAACAGTTTAAGAGCATCCGCGCCATCAGTGAGGCAGGATATGACGAACTGTGTGCTGTCGTGCCCAAAAATGTGGCACAGGCAGTCTATGCACACTTTCATGGAGAAACCAAAAAATAGAAAGCGGAGGGATTTTTTATGAAAAAAATGGTTACGATATTTTTTGCATGGATGTTGGTATTTTCTTTGACCGCCTGTGGTGCAAAGAACGGAGCAACGGATGGGGCGGAAGGCTGGTCAGAGGATTGGGGCATTACGCTGACGGTTCGTGATGTTTCCCCCACAGGGTTGACCCTCGTCTGTACCCAGAGTGGCGGTATTGCAAAGGGTCGTCTGGAAACTGGGAGTGCGTATCAGTTGTGGAAAGAAGACAAAGATGGCTTTCGGGAGGAACTCATACCGCAGGGGGAAGCCATGTGGGACATGATGGCGTATGTGATTGCACCAGATGCGACAACCGAGTGGACAGTGGACTGGAGTTGGCTGTATGGCGAACTCGGTCCAGGTACTTACCATATCAGTAAGAACATCGTGGATTCCCAAGAAACTGGTGAATCGAGAAGCCAACCGTACTATGCAAAGTTTACAATCGAGGAGTAAGATACAGGATGAAGAAACGAATCATATCTGCACTACTGTTTGTGGTGCTGTGTGTGGGATTGATGCCTACGACGCTGGCAACGGCAACCTACCGCGATGTTCCGACGAACCACTGGGCATCGGAGGATATCGCCTATGCCACGGAACTGGGGATTTTTCAGGGAGTTGGTGACGGCGAATTTGGTCGTGGGCAGGAGATTAGCCGTGCGGCCTTTGTGACCGCAATGGTGCGTATGTTCGGCTGGGAGATGGTCACACCGCAAAGTGCCACTTTCACGGATGTAACCAAGGAACGGTGGTATTACAGTGCGGTGGAAACGGCAGTTGCCAATGATGCTATCCCCACCGCCTCGCAGACCTTCCGCCCCAATGAGCCGTTGAAGCGTGGAGAGATGGCATCGATGCTGTTGCGTGCACTGGGGTATACCTCCCTCGCAGGGACGGTTAGTGGCTATCCCTGTCCCTTTGCCGATGTTACGGTCAATAAGGGATTTATCACGATGGCATATGACATGGGACTGGTTTCTGGTATGGGAAATGGGGTGTTTTCGCCCGATACCTACGCCACGCGTGAACAGGCGGCGACGATTTTGGTGCGCCTATATGACCGTCTGGCGACAGCACCAAAACAGCTCTCGGATACCACAGGCAGAGCGACGGTTTCCGTGGCGATTCCGAAAGCAGAGGTAGGGACTGAACTGCCCACGACCCCCCTTGAGCCGATGGCACAGCTCTATGATGTCCTGCGTACAGCGAAGGAGCATGGACAGGATATGCGCCATTTGGCGTTAGTCTTGACCGCAGGAGGCGTTCGCACGATTGTTTCCGATACAGGGGAGATTGTGTCGAGTGAAGTGATTTCGGCAAAGGAAGTAGCAGATATCTTGGCAGACCCAGCGGTTCGTCTGTATTATTCCCAGCGGTATGAAAGTGCCTACTGCGTGTATCAGCCGAATTTTTATCAAACCGTGACGGTGTGGTACCAGAGCGCGGAGAGTTTGGCGGTCAAACTACAATTGGCGCAGATGTTCGGTGTTGTCCACTATAGTTTTCAATAAAACGAGGGAGTGTTGCCAGTTTTATGAGCAACACTCCCCATTCTTTTTTGTTGTTAAGTTTGTTCTGGTTCCTCGTGGGACAACCATTCCAGACAGGAATTGAGGTAGATGAGATGGGACACAGCGATAATCGCACTGCGTAACATTTCTTTCTCGACAGAGGAAGTATAGCCGATATCCTCGATGGCATCGTGGATGCCAAAACGGAAGTTTAGAATATTCTCCATCTCCATACAGAAGTAGTCGTAGGCGATTTCGTCTGTGTAGACCTTTTTCTGCCGTGCAAAGAGCAGACGGATGTAGTCCAACGGCAACGCAGATTTTAGCACCGTAATACTCATTAGGTGGGCAATCTGGTCGGCATAATACTGCTTTTTGACAGGATGAGAAACCAGTCCCATTTTCACATAGTTGCGAATCATGGAGCCAGTGACTTCCACACAACCCAACGGTGCAAGGGATTGGTTGATATAGTTGGCGGTCTGCTCCAGATAAAGACCCATGTCGGGCAGTTCGGCATATCTGGGCAGATGAAACCCTTCCAACTGTTTGGCAAGGGTGTTCTTCATCGTACTATTCATACTTACTTGCGGTCGTGGCGTGGATGCTCCATTACAATCTTACAGGCGGAGAGCAACTGTGCGGTGACAGCGGCGGCATATTTGCCCTCGTACAGAGAAATACGGGGGATAACTTCACCCTCCTGCATGACGACATACTTTGCCTCCAGACGATTGAGGGCCAGTGCCTTGACATCCGCGACACACCGCGAGCATTTGCACAGTCCGAACATCTCGATATACTTCATCGCTCTATCCTCGACCAACGACTCCATGACATTGACATACATTGTGCGGGGGGTAACGGGAGAGATGGGGGCAGAGGCGGATTCTACCACGGGTTCGGGGATAGGCCGGGCTGTAGCTGCGGGGGCTGGTTCGGGTGCAACTTCCGCAATTGGTTCGGGGGTAGCCACAGGGGTAGGTTCGGGTACAATCTCAATAACTGGGGCAGGTTCAGGCACAACCACGGGTGCAGGTTCGGGGGTCGGTGCTTTGTCAGGTGGTGCGGTTTCCCCCAGCTCGCTGTTCAGTGCATCCTCCAACGCGGAGAATACTTGGTCGGAAATGGCGGAGTCCGCCTGCATGGAGGAGATAATCGGGCGCGTAGTTTGATGCGGCGCCGTGGGATGTGCTGGTGCAACAGGAGCAGGGACGATGGTTTCCGCAGGTGGCGTACTGGTTGGTGCGATTGGGGTCTCCTCAACAGGAGTAGCAACCTCTGGGGTTGGCTCCTCACGGTTCTTGCTGAGGAGATTCATCACACGAGCTGTTTTGCTCGTGGTGGCTTTTTTGCTGGTGGCCATCGGTACAGGCCCTCCTTTCGATACAAAACTCGACCGGATTCAGTTACCGCCGACGAACACGGGGGAATTCATCGCCTGCGACGATGTCGATAATACGCATCAAGTCGAGGGCAGGTTTGCAGTCTGGGGCGTATGTAATCACGCTCTGACCGTGGGCAGGAGCGGTGGCTACATGGACACTGCGGCGGATTTTAGAACGAAATACCCGTGTGCCGAGCTGACGGGCGACTTCGTCTGCCAAGTCGAGTACCTCACGGGAGAGGATGAAACGGGGGGTAAACTTGTTGAGTAGAATACCCAACACTTTCAAATCGGGGTTGAAGGTGCTACGCACGGTTTCGATGGTTTCCTGCAATTGTGTGACACCAACCAGACTGAGAATCTCTGCTTCCATCGGGACAATGAGCGCATTGGAGCAGACATACGCGTTGATGGTCAGAATGTTGAGTGCAGGGGGGGTGTCGATGATGATGAAATCGTAGTCGTTCCGCACGGCACGCAGATGCTGTTCGAGCATAAACTCACGCCGTGGCGCATTAAATTCCATCTCGGCGGTGGAGAGCATGATGTCAGACGGCAGAATATCGCCGTATTCGGTGCGGTAGATAGCCTGCTCGATGGGCAGGGTGCCTTTAAGGACATCGTAGACGGTGTTGACCTGTCCGATATCCAGGCCCAGTGTGAAACCGAGGTTGCCCTGTGGGTCGAGGTCGATGCCCAAGACGCGGGCACCGCGCTCGTGCAGGCCGCTGACCAAGGCGGAAGCGGTCGTGGTCTTGCCAACGCCACCTTTTTGGTTAGTAACAGTAATAATCTTTGTCAAGGAAGATTCCTCCTTAGAAAACAAAAAATTGAGAAAAGTCTTAAGTTATTATACAACATGACGATAAAAAATAATAGAGGAAGATAGAAAAAAATCTGAAATTTCCGTAAAAAATGTCGTTTGTCCTGTGAACCGCCTCCATGGTGCGGAGGATGGTTCGCCCTATTCCGTGAAATTTTGGATTTTTTGCATCGATATGTCGCATTTAGAGCCTATTTGTAGGCCGTTTTGAAAGGAGTGCTTTGTTATGGCATCGATTAACAGTTTGATGAGTAGCACCAGTAGCACCAGTAGCATTTACGGTAACAGCAATATTATCTCCGGTCTGGCCAGTGGCATGGACACGGAGGCTATGATTGAAAACGCGGTTTCTGGCATCAAGAATAAAATCGCAGGCTTCAATCAGGATATGACAGTGTTGGAGTGGGAGCAGACCGCATACCGTGACCTCATCGGCAAGATGACCGATTTTTCCACGAAGTATATGTCTTTCTCCTCCAATACCAACCTGCTCTCGTCCGCGTTCTTTGATTCCGCCACGAAGATTACCACGACTGGTACTTATGCTGGTAAGTTGGCAATCAACGGCGAGACCAAGAGTGATATTGAAATTTTGGCGGCAACCAAGGCCACAACCGCCTCTTATTCTGGTATCGGTAAATTTGATGAAGCGCTAAATGGAAAGAAATTTGATACCAAGCTCACGATGGCGGAGCTGAATCTGATTCCTCGTACAGCGAAAACGGACGGGGACGGAAATGAGGTTAAGGATGAGGACGGAAATACCGTCATGGAAGATGTGACACAGAAGCTGATAATGGCGGTTGGTGGAGAGAACAAAGAAATTGAGGTCAACTCCTCCGATACGGTTGAATCTGTTTTGAACAGAATCAGCAAGGAAATGGGTATTGAAGCCAGTTACTCTACCACCACTGGCGAGTTTTACCTCAAGAGCAAAGAGTCGGGTGCGGCAGGGAACTTCACCATTGGCGGTGTGACCAATGATGGAACACTCCCTGACAACTTGGCAACCAAACTTTTTGGAGCAATAACTACAACTGTAACTGCAGATGGGAAAAATTACCCGGTAGGTTACCAGAAAGGTACCGATGCTTCGCTGACCATCAACATCAACGGCAAGAAAAATGAGGAAATCAAGCAGTCCAATAATGTCTTTGACATTGACGGCATGAAGATTACGGTCAACGATGGTTTCGAGATGAAAGATGGCGACACTGCCGTGACCTTTGCAACTCAAGTGGACACGGATAAGATTGTCAATGCAGTCAAGAGCTTTGTCGAAGATTACAACAACATGGCCAACGCAATCAAGGATGCCTACACCACCAAGCCATTGACCGCTTCCTCTGGTGGACGGTATAAGCCTCTGACCGAGGAGGACATGAAAGATATGTCCGACGAGGCGGTTAAGCGGTACGAGGAGAAGGCGAAGCAGGGTCTGCTGTTTGCAGATAGCAACCTCTCCAGTCTGTACAGCGAACTGCGTTATGCCATCAGTGACCGTGACGCGAATGGTGACAAGCAACTGGACCTGGAGGCCATCGGTATTACCACGGCCTATGCCAACGGCAAGACAACGCTGGTGCTGGACGAGGATAAGTTGCGCGCCGCTGTGGAGACCGACTTGGGTAAGGTCAAGGATGCACTGACCAGAGAGCCTGTGGACGAAAAAGATACCGGCGGTCTGATGTACGGTCTGCAGACCACGCTGGATAAGTATGCCAGAACCACTGGCGAGAAGAAGGGGGTTTTGATTGAACTGGCAGGTAGCGAGAAAGCCCCTGCTTCCATCACCAACAATACCTATAAAGGCAAGATGGACCGCCTGCAGGAGCAGATTGACCGCTGGCAGAATAAGTTGGTCGATAAGGTGGATTACTACACCAGACAGTTTACCGCACTGGAGAAGCTGATTTCTGAGATGAACTCTCAGAGTTCAGCACTGGCTGGTATGATGGGGTATTAAAAGGAGCCGAATTATGTATACAAAAGGATTTCAGCAGTACAAGGAACAGTCCATTGATACCATGACACAGAGCGAACTGTTGTTGACGGTATACGATGAACTGGTCAAGCGTCTGACCCGTGCGGAACTCGCGCTCCAAAAGGGTGACTATGCACTGATGGAGGCATCTGTAGACCGCAGTACCGAGATTATCAAATACCTCGACAGTACACTGGACCGCTCGTATGAAATCAGCAGTAATTTGGCGCAGTTGTACGAATATTTTACTTATGAGTTGGTGCGCGTCAAAATCGGACGCAATGCCACGGAGTTGCAGCGCGTGAAAACGATGGTCAGCGAACTGCGTGACAGTTTCCGCATTGCCGCCGCGAACAGCGCATCGGGAAAGTGAGTTGTCCATGAAGCAGGAAAAGATGGAGGAGATTCTCGTTCTGACCAGACGCATCGGGAATCTGTTTAATGAGGTCCTCGATATCACTATGCAGTTGGCCGAGGCCATCGACCGACGCGATGAGGTGTCCGTCCGCATGATTATCGCCATGCGCGCCGAGCCGATTGATAAGTTGGCGATTGCGGACCATGCGCTCCGTGAGCGGTTGCATGAACTGGATGAGGGGGATGCTCAACAGATTCGCGCCATTCTGAATGGGGACGAAACGCGTGCCACTGCGCCACTCGAAAAAATCCTAGCCAATCAGGCAGGGATGAATCTCCGCACCCATCGTAGGCTCATGGAGTTAGATAAAATTTTGAATCGGAAGCTGGCGCAGGAAAAGTCTATATACGAATGAAAACAAAGACATCGGTCCCCATTTTCGGGGGCCGATGTCGGAGTGCTTATAATGGGAAACTGAAAAAGTTGGGCTGTTAGGCGAAATTAGTGTTCTCTGAGGAGGAAATGAGCCAGAGGGGACTGCCACTAGCGGTACTTTTGGACAATTCATCCAGAATGAGTTGGGCATCCCAAGCGGTCAGACTGCGCTCCAGACTGCCTGGGTCAGCAACCAAAATATCGCCACTCAGCGTAACACCGCGCAGGACGATAAAATGTCCACTGCGAGTAAAATGGCCAGGTCCCATCAGAGCCACAAACAGATTGCCTGACAGCAATTCCTCGCGCAGTGCATCGGCATCGCGCAGGGGATAACCCTCCGCCTGTAGACCGAATGCCGTAGCTGCACCGATGACGATGCTGTGATACGAACCACTTTGTCGCGCCCAGTGTCCGTGGTTGACCGCCCACTGTGCCATGTCCTGCGGTTTCATTATGGTGTCGGTCATACTAGAAACGACCATTGCCAAGGCGGTGGGACCACAGCCGTGGGAGGAGATTTTATCACTGCCGTATTTCAGATTCCCCCAACGCTCATCCCCTTGTAGATAGCAGACCACTTTGATGGGTCCACCTGTGAGTATCTCTTGCTCTCCGACTGTTTTCAATTCGGTGATAGAGGGGTCGCAGATGGAGGGGGGAATATGTAACAGCGGTGCGGTGACACACTGGTTTTCTGGTTCTTCTGGTGAGGTGTCCGTGTCGGGCGGCTCTGGTGAGATATTTTCTAATTTTTCTAGTTCTTTTTGCTGTTGTTCCGCTTCGCGTTTTTCCTTTGCTTCGGCAATGGCGGCCTGTAGGCGGTGGGAGAGCGTGTTGATGGCTTCACCTGTGGCGCGCGCCGTCGTCTGCACCGTATCCACCACCGTATCCGCTACCGCTGTCACCGTCGTAACAATGGGGGCGGTAATGGTGTGGAACAGCGTGGGGGCAAAAAATCGACAGGCGACCAGCTCAACCGTGCCAATACAGAGGAGAGCCAACAGCAGTATCCATAGTATCCAAAGTTTTTTGTTTGATTTGTTTTCTGGTTTCACGGTGTTCCCTCCACCATACATACGGCAATTTGGAGCATATTATACCAAATACCACAGGATTTGCAAGAGGGGCAGACGGGGTGTGCGCGTCTGCAAAAACAAGTTCATGGTTCCACAGGAGGCAGAGTATGCCATCAATTACACTGGATAATGTTAGCAAGTTTTATAAGCGGGAGGGGCGTGTCGAGGCCGCTGTGCGCGATGTGAGCCTGACCGTCAATCAGGGAGAATTTGTATTCGTCGTGGGGAGTAGTGGGTCTGGCAAAAGTACCGTGCTGCAGCTGATGAGCGGAGAGATTAAGCCCGATAGAGGCAAGGTGTATCTCAACGATCATGAACTGCAGAAACAGCTCCGTTGGAAACGCAGTAGTGTTTCCCTCTTGTTCGGACGGGTCTGGCAGGAACATAGCCTGATGCGAAAGCGCACCGTGAGCGAAAATTTACGCATGGCCGCCCTTGTCGGCGCGTCAAAACGCAGAGATTCCCACTTGGCTGTACAGGCGCGTGTGGAAAAAGTACTGGGTATTGTCGGAATGCAGGGGACACAGAATAAATTCCCGATGGAACTGTCGGATGGAGAGGTGCGCCGTGTCGAATTGGCGCGCGCCATTATCAACAGTCCTCCCATTTTGATTCTGGATGAGATTACCGCCAATCTCGACGAGGATAACATCTGGGATATGTTCCACATATTGCGTGAAATCAATCACCGCGGAACCACCGTGATTATGGCGACTCATGCGAGTCAATTTGTCAATATTATGTACCGTCGCGTCATAACAATGGTAGATGGCCGTGTGTTCGGCGATGTCGAGCGTGGTCGATATGGAGATGTCTTATAATAACTGCTTGCCTAGGCAAGTATGACGGAGTAGGAGGCGACAATAGTGGGCGAGAAAGAAAATAAGGGATTTGGTAGTTTTTTCCGAGGTTTGTTTGAAAAGAAACCAGCCATGACGGACGAAGAACGCATCCGTCAAGAGGCACTGGCGCGTACCGCCAAGCTGGAGGAGGAAGTGCGTCAGGAGGAAGCACAACGGAAAGCGGCGGAAGAAGAACAGCAGATGGCCAGAGAAAATGCGGCACGCCTCGTAGTGGGCGAAGGCGCGCTGTTGGAGCTGTGGCGCAGATGGACTCGTCGCAATAATCCGTTGACGATGTCCCTGTTGAGCGATGAGGGTGGTTGTGAGGTCGTATTGAATGACCGTGAGCTAACAGCGGAACGCCTGCGTCTGACTATGCGCGTGGAGCGCGATGCCAGAGATTTTCTCCGTGAGATGAACCGTTATGAGGAAAAACGGCTTCGTCTGGAGGCGGCGCGCGCGATGCGGCCCGTCAACTCTGCCGAGGAAGAGAAACAGCCTGAAGAGGAAGTACTGGAGGATGTCAAGACCTGTTGCCGTGTCTATGTGTCTGCGAATGGTATGGCGGCATGGGTGCTGTTGATTCCGCCCTCCAACCCCGATGACCTAATCACCCGTACGGAGATTGATATTGCCATTAAGGATAGCCATATTGTGAACGGTATCAGTGAGGAGGCAGTGCAGTATGTCGCGACCAAGCACCCCTACTTTACCTTGGTACCCATTGCCTGTGGTACGCCTGTACAGCCTGGTACGGACGGACAGGTTGAGGAACTCTATCCACGCCAGTTGACCAAGGCGGTCAAGGTAGATGTGGAGGGCGTTGCCGACTACCGCGCACTGAACTATGTGCAGTGTGTGGCGGAGGGCGATGTTATCTGTAATATCATTCCTCCTAAACTGGGAACTGCAGGAATTCGTCTGGACGGTACGGTGATGGAGCCGAAACCTGTCAAGGCTGCCGCCATCCCAGCAGGTAAGTATACTAAAATTACAGAGGATGGTCTGAAACTGGTAGCGGATAGAACGGGCCATCTGGAATTTGACGGTAAGAAATTCTTTATCAAAGTCCTGCTGGATATTGCTGGCGATGTGGACTATAGCACTGGCAATCTGGATTATAACGGCGATATTCACATTCACGGCGATGTGCGCGCGACTTTCACGGTGAAGGCGACGGGAAATGTCATCGTAGATGGACTGGTCGAAGCCGCTAAAATTGAGGCAGGTGGCGATGTTCTTATCTCCAATGGTGTGTTGGGCGACGGCAATGCAGAAATTACCTGCGGTGGCGACCTCCGCGCCAAGTTTATGGAGAGTTGTACCGCCTATGTCGGAAAATCCGTGTTTGCGGACTGTCTGATGGCCTCTAAGGTGTACTGCGACGAAACGATTCAGATTCTTAGTGGCCGTGGAGCTATCATTGGCGGTGTTGCCGTAGCTGGTACACTCATTAAGTCCAAAGTGGTTGGTACGGATTCGGGTAGAAAGACGGAACTGGAACTCGGCGCACAGACCTATATCAAGATGAAACACCAAGAGGAAATTGACGAACTCAAGAAAGTGATGAACGACTTGACCAAACTGGACCGCGATATTGCTTTCTTGGAGAAGAAGAAAAAGATGGAAGAAAAGCAGTCGAGAACAGGGGCTGACCCCATCACCGTACAGCGTCTAGATACCGCAATGCGCCGTAGAACAACGCTGTGTGACACCATCGACGAGCTATCTGAAATTCAAAAATTGTTGGAAGATAAAAAGCCCGACCTTGCCAAGTGCCGACTGGAGAGCTCCACGGTGTATCCGCCCACGATGTTGACCATCGGCGGAGCAATTTGGAAGTTTGAGAACATCAAGAACCGCTGTGCGGCTTGGCTGGATACAGTGGTCGGAGAAATCAATGTTACCTGATAGTACACGCTATCTACACCGATAAGCGGTGAGGAATACCCGAAAGGAGAAACGCAAGTCCTATGGCGGCATATACGGAACAGGATAAAGACCTCATCTTTGCCTTAGATATTGGTACACGCAGTATCGTCGGTATTGTGGGGCGGTTGGTCGCAGACCGTTTTCAAGTGCTGGCGGTGGAA
This sequence comes from Oscillospiraceae bacterium, assembly GCA_045645125.1. Classification (GTDB taxonomy): domain Bacteria; phylum Bacillota; class Clostridia; order Oscillospirales; family Oscillospiraceae; genus Pelethomonas. Next base: position 13,733 of record JAZRID010000197.1, read on the forward strand.
TCCGCTGAGTACAGCAAGCGTACCATGTTAGATGGACAGATTGATGATATCGCAGGCGTAGCGGCTCTGGCGCGCGCCGTCACAGACCGTCTGGGACATAAACTGGAGGTGGACCTCAAGCGTGTCTGTGTGGCGGCGGCTGGTCGTGCCCTGCGGACACAGCGCGGTTCGTTTAGTGCAGAACTGGCAGAGGAGCGCACCATTGATGCCAATGACATCAGTGAGATGGAGGCAGGGGCCGTCAGCGCGGCGGAGGAAGCCCTGCGACAGCAGGATGATGCACCACAGCAGTTTTATCTGGTGGGCTATACGGTTTCCCAGTACCGACTGGACAACTATCCGCTGACTACCCTACAGGGTCACAGTGGTAAATATGCGGAAACAGAAGTGGTGGCTACTTTCTTACCTGGGGAAGTGGTGGATAGTCTGTATGTCGCCATGCAACAGGCACACTTGCAGGTCGCCAGTATGACACTGGAGCCGATTGCGGCTATGAATGCGGCGATTCCTGCGGAGTTGCGTCTGCTGAATCTGGCACTGGTGGATATTGGTGCAGGTACTTCGGATATTGCCCTGTGTCGTGACGGCAGTATTGTCGGATATACGATGGTCACACAGGCTGGTGATGAGATTACCGAAACGATTATGCGCGCCTTTTTGGTGGATTTCCAGACGGCAGAGCAAATCAAACGCAGTGCGGCACAGGAGGAGCTTATCCACTACACCAATATCCTCGGCTTCGAGGAGCGTGTCAGCGCACAGGAAATTCAAGAAACCATCCGCGAACCGATGGAGCGACTGGCAAATGCCATTGCACAGCAGGTTTTGGAGATGAACGGCGGTGCGCCCTCCGCGCTGTTTTTGGCAGGTGGTGGCAGTAAATTGGCAGGATTGAAAAGCAAGATTGCCACCGTCATGGGCATGGAGGAGAAGCGCGTTGCACTGGCTGGTAATAATTTCTCCAGAAGTGCATTTGCAGAAAATCTGGATTTGAACAATCCCGAATATGCGACACCGCTTGGTATTGCGGTTTCTGCTGGTATGGGACTGCTGAATGACAGCTATGTGGTAAAGCTCAACGGACAGACCGCTAAACTGTTCCGCAACGGTACGCTGACGCTGAAAGACCTGTTGCTGATGAATGGATACACCTACACGGACCTCGTGGGGAAAACGGGGCAAAATCTACATATCACCCTAGATGGTCGGCGCGTGCTGTACCGTGGTGAACCTGCGATGCCTGCGGTTCTAAAGGTGAACGGCAAGGATGCCACCATCACGACACTCATCCACGCAGGGGACCATATCGAATTTGTGCCAGCAACGAGTGGGGCAAATGCGGAAAAGACCTTGGAGGATGTGCTAGGGAAGGATTTCGTGGGCCGTGCGCTAGTCAACGAGGTGGAAGTACCGACATCGACCGTGCTCCGTCAGGGGGATGCGGTGTTGACGATGAAAAAAGTGGTACTGCCACCGCCTGTACAGCCAATAGAACCGCCTGTGGAAACGGTGGTGGAACCCAAAGTGGAACCAGTAGAGGTGCCCACACCGCCACCTCACGAGCCACCACACGAGGATTTGAGCATTTTCTTTAATGAGGAACCTTTTTTCCTGCCAGAGAAAGAGAGCGGTGAATCGTATTATTTGATGGACCTGTTGGAGTACTCTGGCATCGACTTCAAAAACTTGAATCGCCGTGTCAGAATGGAAGTAAACGGACAGGAGTGTGGTTTCCAAACTGCACTCGCGCAGGGGGATTATGTGACAATCCGTCTGGAATGAGCAGGGGGGAATACTGTGAAACATATGGGGAGAAAGCGGAAACTGGTTGTCGTTTTGGCGACAGTGCTGGCCTGTTTGTTGACGGCCTGTGGAGAGAAAGAGGAGCCAGAAGTGACCGAGGAGGAGCTTGCTCTGGTTCCCAATGCCTATTTTGTAGGCAGTCAAAGTATCGCTGCCGTGGAAGCAGAGAAAGGGGTAACGCTCAGTCAGCTCTATGCGACAGAAGCAGGGGCGTTTGTCTATACCTATGTCGGGTTTGAAATCGTCAATGAGTCGGTGCAGACCTATGTTACCACACTGACAGACGCAGAGAACGGCTTTAGAATTGTTGATGGCGAAACATTTCGCTCGACAACACCTCCCGATTTTACACAGACGGAGGGAACGGTGAGTCTGTCCAAACCAGCGGAGGAGAATAAGATTACCGTGGTCCGTCTGGATTGGTCCGCTGACCAGTGTGTAGCCTCTATCAGCATTGAGGATGCCCCAGTGGTCGAGAAGAAAAAGCCGAAAAAGAATATCGGTCTGTCGCACACTGGCGCAAAGGAACTCTTTTATGAGCTGTCGCCCCCCGTTTTGCAACTGGAAGGCGAGAGTATGGAGGCATACAATGTCTACATTATGAACGGCTTTACCTATGTCGATGGAGAAGCTTGTCTGAAAGTTAAGATTTATTCCGACGAAAATGAAACGCATACCAATGTACATATGGGAACTTACTTCATGTCGGGCGATGGCGAACATATCTATCGTTTGAGTGAGGACGGTCTGGCCATCGAGTTGGACCAGAACAAGTAAATATCCTGCAATAATCAGAGAGGGAGTGCTGCCATTCTTCGGCAACACTCCCTTTGTATTAGGGTTTCTTTTACATCTGTTCCAGATTGAAAATTTGGTTGTATGTTTCTGCGTTGCGGAGATTGTGTGTAATGGTTAATAGCGTGAGGTCGTGGATAGCGAGCAATTCGCCTTCGATTTCCTCTGCTGTCTGCTTGTCCAATGCAGAGGTTCCCTCGTCCAAAATGAGAAATGGCGTATTGCGAATTAAGGCGCGCGCGATGGCGACGCGCTGTTTCTGTCCGCCAGATAGGAATTCACCACGCTGTCCGACGCGGTACTCCGCCCCCTCTGGGAACTGTTGGAGGAAGGACTGCACACCACTGAGGCGGATGGCGCGCTCAAATTCCGCATCCGAAAACTGGTCAAACAGACAGATGTTATTCCGAATCGTGTCGTCAAATAGGAATACATCCTGGTGGATGACGGATGCCATGGTACAGACAGCGTCACGGTTGACCGCGTCCAGAGAAGTACCGTCATAGAGAATCTGTCCTGTGTATCCGTCCAGTTCGCCTGTGAGCAGACGAATTAAAGTGGTCTTTCCACTGCCACTGGCACCGAGTAGCGCACATTTTTCGCCACGGCGAATCGTCAAGCTGATATCCTCCAAAATCGGTTTTTCTTCTTGATACCCAAAGGAGAGATTTTTGACCTCCAGCTTTTTCGCAAAGGAGGGAGCAATACTGCTGTGGGGGAGCGTTTCCTGTTGGGTGAAGCCGTTTACGCGCGCAATAATCGGCTTGGTACCGCGAAGCATCGGAATCCCCATCAAAACCATTGACAGTGCGCTACAAAAACTGCCGTTGAGGGAGGTAAACGCGACTAGAGCACCGGCACTCATGCGCCCTTGCAAAACCATCCATGTGGATAAAACTAGAATAAAGGTCTGTGCCATCACGCTGAGAAACTGGGCGAAGGCATCGGAAAAAGTGGACATTCCATCGTGCTTGCGTTCTGCCTGTTTTAGCTCCGTGCTATATTGGGCAAATTTTTTCTTTGCGTGTCCTGCCGCACCAAAGGAGTGGAGTACCTGAAAGCCAGAAAATAACTCTGTCAGGAGTGTATTGAGGCCAGATAATTTTTCAGAATGTGCTTTTGACAGCTTTTCCATCCGTTTGCCGAGAATTGTCGGCAGAACGGTCATCGCCGCCGCACAGAGGACAGCCACCGCAGCAACCACTGGTTGATACCAGAACATCAGTAGACCAGACAGCACTAAACTACCGCAAAATGTGATGGTCATAAACAGCATCCCGATAAACTGACCACGAATGAGCTTGAGGTCATTGGTGATAGCGGAAATATAATCGGAGTAGTTGACGGAGAAAAACGCGTTTCGGCTTCGTTGCATCACGCCCGAAAAAACATCGTTTCGCATATCGTCTATCACCGCGATGGCGAACATTCTCTGGAGCAATTGGGAGGCCATGTAGACCAACCCCGACAGGGCACCAAACGACAAAACGAGGAGCATGGCGCGTGGAACGCTGGCGGTATCCAGTGCCAAGACAGCATCGATTAACTCCTGCTCTAAAATTGTGTTTCTTGTGTTGATGAAGCTAAAGGAGAAAATCGCCGCTAGTGTCAGCAGAAATAGCCATTTCCTACGCATGATATATCGTTTCATAGAAGCACCTCCTCGACAATGTCGGTGAAAGGCGCACCCATTTTTGTGACAACCTGTAGGAGAAGTTCACGGTTGCTGTCGGGGCCAGAGAGTAGAAGCTCGTGTGCCCGTTTAAGTTGCAGAAATTCTGCGGATGCACCAATCTCTTGCTTGTTGTTTTCCTTGACCAATTCTGCGGCTTTTCGTATCGCCGCCTGTGCCGCTTCCATTTGACCACACTCTCGGTATAATCCTGCTAACTGTGTCTGAATGAGTAGCATCATCGTGGGATTGTAGTGTAAGCCCTCCATCACATCATACATCCATGCTAAGGCGGCGCAGGCTTTTTCGTGCTCGCCCAACAGAACCCAAGCATCGACCATCGTACAGATATCCCCATATTGGCGAAATACGCTTGTTACTACTATCTGCGACAGCATTTCGAGGGCTTTCTGCGTCTGCCCCTGTTGGAATAGGCATCTGGCAATACACGCATCGCTACTGCCATCCACATTGCTCTGCTCGTAGTAGTCTTTGGCGATGTCCCACTGATATAACAGCTCATATTGATTCCCAAGATAGTTCAGGCGTGTCAGACGATTTCGCTCTGGTTCCCCTTGTTGCAGGGTCATCAGGCGTTTGGTCTGCATGATGCTCTGCTCCATATAGGTGTCCTTACTCGTGTATGCGAATAACTGATAGTAGCCACGGGAGCAAGCTTCGATTGCCCGACTGTTGTTGGGATAGTTGCGTAGAATTTTATCACAGACAACGGCTGTAGTTTCTTCCTCTCTGGCAGACAGTGCCTCATCCATTTGGGCAATGAGGACTTCCAAGCGGTCCGCGTGTAAAGTGTGGCCAAGCAAGGTATCCACTGACACCTCAAAAAAATCAGCCAGCTCCATGAGTACGGTTAATTCTGGGGCACATTGGGCGGTTTCCCATTTCGATACCGCCGCGACAGAAACACCTACCGCTTCGGCCAGTTGTTCCTGCCGTAACCCACGCTGTTTTCTTAAATGGCGTAAATTGTTTCCGAGTTCCATCACGCACCTCCTTGTCTTTCTGCTAGACAGTATACCGACAGGGAGAAGGAAAATCCAGAAAGTGATTCTCGAATAAGTGGAAAAAATATTTTACTACAGGTAGAATTTTGGGTACTGTCGATGTGGCATGTGACTACAACTGCACCCCCACTGTGCGGAGGGTCATGTCGTGCAGAGAACTACAGAGGTGGAGTGGTGTGGTGCAGTTCTGTGCGCTGGCAGAGATGTAATAGCTGAAAAGATATAAAAATCCCTCCCCTTGCAGAACGGACAAAGGGAGGGATAACTATACCAGTCATTATGGTTTTTGTTGGATGTCGCTCTTGGTGAGGAGTTTGACAGGGGCGATGGGTTGTGTGTGCGAGGAGGCAGGCAAAAATCCATCGAGCATCGTCAACAGTTCGGTGGGGGCAACCTGCTCCATGGCGGCATCCAAGTTGGTTTCCCGTGCGCCAATCAACTCACTGCGGAGAATGGTAATCTCCTTTGGCGCGGAGATGGACAGACGCACACGGCCACCCTCTGTGGAAACGACAGTGATTTCAATGTCCTCGCCAATGCGAATGGACTCGCCAGCACGGCGTTGGAGGATTAACACTCAATCGCCCCCTTGCCATGCTTCAGCTTGGAGAGGAGATGACGCATCCCGTATTCGGGGGAATCGAGAATGACCTGTACGGACACGCGCGTGGTGGGGTTGATGGCCACAGGACACTTGAGATTTACGGTGCTGTCGCCAACGGGCTGTTTAACCACACACATCACATAGTAACACAGGTCGCCACTGTCTTTTACACCAAGGGCGGAGAGTTCGGCTCTCTGCAACACAGGGGCGTAATCGGGTTGTAGTGCAAACGGGTCCATCAGAATAAATGCCAGTGTCGGGGTCTTTCTGCTCTGGAGACAGAGGAGAGAACCTTCACCGCCCTCGAATGGAATAAGAAGAAATTCTCGTTCTTCGTCAAAGCCGTATAGACCGTTGGGGAAGGTCAAAATGTCGTCAGCATCGTATTCAATTTCACCAAAATACTTCGTTTGCAGTTTCAAGACAATTTCCTCCTATCAGGCTTCGCCTTCATAGTTGGGGTCAGAGGAGGGGGGGACATAGAGGGGACCACCGACATACTTAATCTGCACGGAGGGGTGTTGGGTGACGGAGAACTGGATATCGCCGGGGGTAAACTCAAACGATGCCTTGTTCATGCGCCAGTCAAAGTTGAGCTTATCCATCTCGAAACGAATTTGCATATCGCCAGCGTCCCAGTTCAGCTCTGCACCGACCGTAGGCAAAAACTCAATGCCTACATTGGTCTTGACATCTTTCATCTGGGATTCAGCGGCGAATTTCGTAATCAATTCTTCGCCCACCTTGGCATTGAGCAACAGCTTGCCCTGCCGTGCATAGGCGGCGGTCGCCTCGTAGGAGGCTTGTGTGCCTTTTTCAGCGGCCTCGGAGATAGCAGTGGCGGTGGTGGGGGTGATGGAGTTGCGTGCCTCAAAGGTGTCAACATTCAGACGAATGGGACGACTTTTAATCTGAAGGTTGCCTTCATTGCGAGAAATTTCAAGGTCAGCGGTGCCACGCGCATATTCCAGCTTGGCATCTGTCACTCTCATCTCGATTTCAATAGGCACAGTGGTAATTTCAATCAGAGGAAACATGGAAAACACAGACTCCTTTCTGTCATAGTATCGTGTTATTTAAGAAAATCCATCAGAGATTCACTCAGCATACTGTTGCCCATCTTCAGTGCCGCATTGTAGCTGTACTGTGCCCAGGAGAAACTGGTGATGGCATCCGCCAAGTCGCACTGCTCAATGGCGAGAATTTGCTCGTTGAGGGCGTAGGCGTTATTTTCAAGCGTTTCGTGGTTTCTGGCCAGATAGTTGGCCTTGCTACTCATATCCGTATGAAATTTCTTCAGCTCAGTGGCGGAGTCGTTGAACTTTTCCATCAGCTGTTTGAACTTCTCTTGGTCCTCTTGGCTCGCCCAAGCACCACTCTCCTTGTCGCAGTTGGAGAGAATGGTACCCATCTGGTGAATGATGGAGGCGAGGTTGTTCGGCAGACCGTTCTCGTCGGTGCCGTAGCCGAGCGCGTGGATGCCCTGTAAAGTGCTGTTAAAGGCACTGGAGGCGACGAGATTGTTGTTTTCATCCTCTTCCAGACCGATACCGACATCCACATAGCGCGCTTCGCGCTCATCCATGTACTTGAGCATATCGCTGTTTTCGTCAACAGGATAGCCACGGAAATGTAAGGTGCGCTCCGCACCAGCGCCCTCCCAAGAAAACGGGAGGGTCAAACCATCTGCACCAGAGAAAATGTACTGGTCGCCGTACTTGCAGTTGAGCGTTTCAATAATGTTGTCCGACATCTGCAACAGTTGCTGTCCCAGAGCAGGACGGCCTGCACCAGTCGGGTCGGAAGCACCAGCGAGAATAGAGTTCAAGGCGGAGCCGTTGGAGCTGTTGTCGACCAGCGTGACCACGGAATCTACCGCACCGTAGGCGGTGTCGAATTTGGCGGCGACAGACTCGCTGACATCCATCTGGGCAGTGACGCGGGAGAAGGAACGGCGGAGCTGGAAACTCTCGGCGGCGGCGGCAGGGTCCTCCGCATAGGAGTTGAAGTTGCGCTGGGTCAGAACCGTGTTTCTGGCACTGTTCAGACGCAGAGTAGAACGGTTTAAGCTGGCACGATAGGCTTTTAAAGTGCCGTTAGTCGTTGCTCGAATCATAAGAAATTGCCCTCCTTATCGTCCAGCCGTACCTGTGCCATTGATGAGTTTATCCAATGTTTCATCGAGGGCGGTCATCAGGCGACAGGCGGCGGAGTAGGATTTTTGATACTGAATCATATTCACGGTTTCATCGTTGAGGTCGACACTGGAAACGGCATCGCGGCTGGTATCCAATTCCACCGCAGAGGCGTAGTAATTATCCAACATAATCTGCGTACTGCTCTGGTCATTACCGAGAACAGCACCGATGTTACCCAGCATTTCAGAGAAACTACCGATAAAGAAGGACTGTGGCTTGCTATCAGCGACCAAATCACGGGGGATATAGCTCATGTCCTCCTCCATCAGCTGTATCATGTGCAGAATGTTGGTGTTGTCTGTCGTGGGGATAGTGTTACTGCCAGAAACGACGGCGTAGGAGCTGACAATCTGATAGTCACCGCTGGCCCATCCAGCAGAAATCGAGATGTTGGAGGCAGTGATGCCCTCTGCATCGTTGCAGTCACTGCGGATACTGAACAAATTACCGCAATTTTCGGGACGGGAGCCGTGTTCATCGAGATAGGCGATGTCCTCGGCGGTCAAATCCTCCTCGGCTTTCTTTTCCATAAAGCCATCGCCGTCAGGGTTGGGAATAGGTTTTCCTTCGCCGTCCACATAGTAATACTTCTTAGCATCGTGGTCGAAGGTGTAGCGGTAGCCAGTGTTGGCTTGATTCATGGAATCAGCAAATTTCCTTGCCAACAAATCCAGTGCATTCTTGTAGTAGCGGATACCGCGCTTGGTAGCGGCACCGGTATCGACAGTATTGATGTACTCGGTGGTGGCGAACTCACCCGACTCGGTCAAAAATTCACGGGAGGCCTGCAATGCACCGTAGAGGGAATTGTCCTGCAACTGGATGTCGATAGACACCTGTACTTGGGTAGCGGTGA
>JAZRID010000198.1:0-3578 GCA_045645125.1 Oscillospiraceae bacterium
AGAACATATCGCCAGTCGTGGGGTGATACAACACATAGTGCGTCAAAGTGCCAGCAGCAGATGTAAATGTGGGGAACTCAACAAGAGCCTTATTGGAAATTTTACCGTTGCTAGGGGAGTTGAACGACACGCCGGTGACGCGTCTGTAACCAGTAGTGGACGAAGGCTCAGAAATACCCGTCCCGGAAGCGTTCGGAGCTGTGGTGCTGAGACCAACGGTAAAGGTAGCGGGAAACGATGTGGTTGTCCCACGGAAAATTGCGTTCATTACCTGATTTTTAACAGTCGTAGTAAACATAAAGTTTCCTCCTCATCATAAGCAAATTGCAGTTTTATTTCGATTGGCATAGACAATCAAATGCCCTTCAAAGATTTCCGTCCGTTGGTCGTTGCGCAACAGCAACTGATAGACATACTTTCCTCGAAGATGGATTGTTTCTGATGGTTCTAATATAAAAGTAAGGTCGTCCTCATTGGTCAGTTTCTGCGAGGTGATAGACTTGGAAACTACAGGTTCCCTATCGTCATTGACATACGGCGCAACCGCCAAATATGCGGTGCAGTTGTATGTAAAAATATCGGAATGGTTGATATCTCGCAGGTCAAAGATGAAAGGACAAGTGTCGCCAGCAATAATCTCGATTGTCGGCAAATGTAGATTAAACATAATCACCCTCCTACATTGACAGGCCACTCGCACACAAACTGATAAGTGCCAGCACCTGTCAAAGTGACCGTATTTTCACCTCGCGCAAAGCGAGGAAAGTGAAACCCATTGCGAAAATCAATGTAGCCATATGGGTTGTCGCCACTTTCCGTAGTGACAACCTCATTTTCGCAATCAATACTTATCGTGCCAAATTTTGTCGGCACACCAAGCATCGTGAAGGTTTCTGTTTCCGTGTTGTTGCTAATTGTGACGGCTAGATTGCCACCATTTGTTTTGGGTGTAATCGTGAGTTTCGGGTAATAAAACCCGTTGTGTGTGCTCTCACTCACAATGATACCCGAAGCAGGTTGGCTTGCTGTAGCCGTAAAGGAATATGTCATCGGCGTGAGATAGGCGTAGGGGGAGTCGCAAGTTACTTTACAGGAGAATCCCCATGCACTACCCGCAACTTCAACCACTGTTAGGTCACTGCAAATGCAACGATACCGTACATCTTTCATGTCGTTTTGCACAATCTGCAACCATTTATACGAGGTGTGCCCTGTTAGCCACGATGCGACCTTTTGTAAATCCCATCGGTCTAACGGCTCATTGCGCATGGCCTTATCTTCTCTGACGCACAGCACCATCGTAAATATTAGCGGTTCATTGACCGTTCCGCCATAAAAAAGAGACCTGTATCGACCACCGATACGGTCTTCCTGCACTGCTAAGTTGCTGGTAAATTTTGTTGTCTCCTGTTTGACAGTATCAAAGTCATACAGGGCGAGCCCCATCTCCTCGCAGGCAATTCCATCAAAAATCATCGAAGTGCCGTGGAAAGACATAGATTACTCCTTGCTGGCCGCAGCCTCTTTCTTCATCAACTCATTGTGGATTTTGTTGTTGAACTCATCGCCGAGCGTGTTCAATACATTGTGAATCTGCCCGACGATGCGAACCTGCCCCTCGTCTGCGCTGATACTCAGCGAACTTAACAAACTTTTGATTGTCATAATGCCCTGCATGAAGTCATTGTAGTTCATGGTCAAATTTCCTCTCTTTCATTCTTTTGTCACGCTGTTGTGTGCCATTGTCTGTTCGTATAGACCCACGGGATTGTCGCGTGCCACTGTCGACCTGTGTAAATCCACGGGATTGTGCGCACCCATCCAGAAACATAAGTGCCATTGATATATTGACCCCTCAGATACATCCAAACATATTTGTATGGTGTTTCTTCTTCCCACACGGCATACAAGGTGTACATCGGGAACGGGTCCATCGTCGCATATGCTGTAAAACTTTCCCCAGGATGATATAGCTTACCGCTCCCATCTTCTGACATCGACCAACCAGAAAATACATAATCCGTTCTACTGGGAATACTGGACGAAATGGTTGTAGTCAGATAAAGCGAAGTGTTAGGCTCACTAATTTGCTCGGATACCACCACAGGGGAGGGGGCGGACTGCCCCCCATTTGCATCAAAGAGCAAGGCAAAGCCATAGACAAGGCTTTGTTCTTCCTCTGTTTGCTGAATCTGCGTGCCAATCCAAGTGTATGAGTTGTCTTCGCCTGTAGAGCTGTACCCAACATTGATGGCATACGATGTGCCTGGCCACAGATTATCGATGACGACATTTTGGGGTTGAGAAAGAATATGTTTTCTGTCATAGGACACATCATTTGCATCATTGGCAAGTCGGGCAAACACGCGATAGTACCGATAGTTTGCATCTGGCACAACATGGAGTGTTATGCTTGTCGCTGTGATATTTGCAACTACATAATTAGCAGCCATATGTCACCTACACAATCTGGAAGTAGATAAACCCATCGCGAGGCCCATTGTTGTCACCAAATGCTGTACCATAATTTTCTTCAAATTCCTGCCATGTTTGCGGGTCATCTTTTCCGTAGCCGTAAATACCATCGATACTGTCAACGGAACAAAAATCGACCCATCTACCAGAAAACTTGCAAGCCCCAGAAAACTCCGTTGAGTCAAATTCCCACGCCGCTTCAGCGGAGCAAGGACTGCTAAATTCAACTACTGGCACATTTGAAGCAACATATCTTAACTTGAAAACCTCAAGCCAATTGGAACCCCACCATCCATACATAGACATTGAACCACTTGCCCGATGTGGAGATGAAACATCGCCTGGATAGATATTGAATTTGTTTCCGTGAAACTCTGCGCCATAAATTGTGCCACCATAAATCACAGGGAAGCCTGCCTCATCTGCTGCAATCCATGATTCTTTTCCAGAATCGAACGCCTCTTTTGCGGCAGCCAACATCGTGGCATGGGTGACAGAGGCATCTTTGCCGTTCTGACCATCATCACCACGGCACTTTGTCCAAGTGTACTCATCTGGATTTGTTGGAGCGTCTGGGGAGGAACTACTGCAAACACCCATATATTTAACATCTGCTTCATCGATACCATTCTTAACAGCATCCTCAGGTGTATCATACATCATGGGTCTGTTGCCGTACTTGCCGTTCGCAGAGGGAGAAAACTTTACATGAAAGTAACAGCTGTCACCATTTGCGCCGACTTCACCCTTAATGCGTTTCCACTCGTAGTAATCGGGGTCGTCGGCATCAATCGGGCTATCATCCACATAAATGCCGATGTAGTCACCAAGAATCTCGCCTGGGGGATTGCCGTTTGGGTCAGTAAAGTTTGCACCGCCATCATTGGAATACTTGATATGCAGATATGAACTGGAACCATTGTCGCCTGGGTGACCGTCTGCAGCTACAAACTGGTAACCAGCCCCCCAGGTCTTTCCGTCAAAACTTTCACGACGGTATTTGTCTGCTGCTGTTCCATTTGAGCCATCGTTGTAATCATTATGCCATCTAACACCGTCCGAGGAATATTGATACTGAACCTGTCTGCCGTCTGCACCGTTTT
>JAZRID010000199.1:0-3501 GCA_045645125.1 Oscillospiraceae bacterium
GAATAGAGATAGAGGTTTTGCGGATTGCCGAGTGGGGTTAAACCACTGCCGAGGTTTGCCGCGATGGTCTGCAATGCCACGACCACCATCAGCAATTTTTCGTCTTTCGCCTGCCCCAAGAGCATCACAGAGAGGGGCACAAAGGTGATGAGTGCCACATCGTTGGTGATGAGCATACTGGTGAAGAAGCAGACACCGACCAGGACAGCAGCGAGGGAGCGCGTGGATTTGACATACTGTAGGAGCTTGTCCGTCAGGAGCGTGAATGCCCCCGACTTCTGCAAGCCTGCCACAACCAACATGAGGGAAAATAGGAGGGCAAGCACATGGAAGTCGATATAGCTGAGGTATGCCGCAGACGGCGGTACGAAGAACATGGACACGACAGCCAATAGGAGAGCCGCCGCTAAGACAGGGTCATGGCGCAGAAAAGCACCGAACCGTTTTAGTAAGGACTGTTGTTTGGTCATAGGTCATTCCCCCTGTTTCTCTTGTAGCATGGCTAAAAATTCGTCCTCGGTCAAGACAGGAATCCCCAGCTCCGTGGCTTTCCGCAGTTTACTGCCTGCGTTCTCGCCTGCCACCACATAGGTGGTCTTTTTACTGACAGAGCCACTCGCCTTTCCCCCACGGGCTTCAATCATCTCGGTCGCCTCGTCACGGGTGAAGCGTTCCAATGTACCTGTCAACACGAAGGTCATACCCTTCCACTGTTCTCCGACACTCTGCTGGGCGGCCTCCATCGACACCCCTGCTTCTTTCAACTTCTGTATCAAGTGTTGCGACTGGGGGTCGTCCAACCACTGTCGAATGTAGGTCGCTGTGATAGCACCCACATCGGCGATGGCGGTCAGCTCCGCCTCGGTTGCGTTGGCAAAGGCATCGAAGGTCTGGAAGTGCGTGGCAAGCACCTTGCCTGCCTTCTGCCCCACCTGACGAATACCGAGCGCGTAGAGCAGTCGTTCCAGTCCACGGTCGCGACTGGTCTCGATAGCACGGAGCAGATTCTTGGCGGACTTTTCCCCCATGCGCTCCAGACCGACCAAATCCTCCTCTTTGAGAAAATACAAGTCGGCACTGGAGGCAATCAAGCCTGCCTCGATGAGCTGGGATAACACAGCAGGTCCTAAGCCCTCGATGTCCATGGCATCACGGCTGGCGAAGTGCGTCAGTGTGCGGTGGAGTTGGGCAGGACACTCCGCACCTGTACAGCGTACCGCCGCCCCATCGGCATCGCGCACGACCACCGCCCCACAGACGGGACAGACCGCAGGTAAGCGGTACGGCACTGTCCCCGCAGGGCGTAGGCTGTGGACAACCTCGACCACCTCTGGAATAATTTCCCCTGCTTTCTGCACGATGACCGTATCCCCGATACGGATATCCTTTTCATCAATAAAATCTTGGTTGTGGAGGGTCGCATTGGTCACGGTCGTACCTGCCAGACGCACGGGTTCGACCACAACTTTCGGGGTTAAAACGCCCGTTCTGCCCACCTGCACGACAATATTGACAACTCTGGTGGGTTTGCGCTCGGGGGGATACTTGTAGGCAATCGCCCAACGGGGGCATTTCGCCGTACTGCCTACGGCTCTACGGTGTGACAAGGCATTTACCTTCACAACCGCGCCGTCCATATCGAAGGGAAATTGCTCCCGATTTTCGTTCAAATCCACGATTTCCTGGTTGACTGCCTCGATGGAATCCAGAATGTTACAGGGTATCATGGGGAAGCCCTGCGAGGCGAGATACGCCATCGTTTCCTCGTGGCTGTCGAAGGTTTTTCCCTCCGCCAATTGCAGATTGAAGATGCGGATATCCAACCGACGCTTGGCGCAGATTTTGCTGTCCAACTGGCGCAGAGAACCTGCGGCCGCGTTGCGCGGATTGGCAAAGGGGGCTTCCCCTCGCGCCTCGCGCTCCTCGTTCAAGGTGTGGAATACCTTTTTCGACATGAATACTTCTCCGCGGACAATTAAGCGCGGAAGTGCTTCGGGCAACTTCATGGGAATCGACCGAATGGTGCGGAGATTTTCGGTCACATCCTCGCCCACCTTACCGTCACCGCGCGTCGCACCGCGGACGAAACTGCCGTCGCGGTACTCCAAGGCGACACTCAAGCCATCGACTTTTGGCTCGACACTGTACGCCACTGCGCCGAGTGCCTCGGTCATGCGCGCCCCAAATTCATCGACCTCCGCCGAGGAAAAGACATCCTGTAAACTCTCCAAAGGGACAGGATGCACCACCTGTTGAAAGCTGTCCAGTGGTGCGCCACCGACGCGCTGTGTGGGGGAGTCACTCGTGATTTCCTCGGGGTGCTCCGCCTCCAGTTCCTCCAAGCGACGCAATTTTTGGTCGTATTCATAGTCCGACATCGTCGGGTCATCCAGTACATAGTAGCGGTATCCCGCCTCGTTTAATTCCTGTCTGAGCTGTGCAAGCTCCGCTTTGTAGTCCATTTGACATTCCTCCCTAGTACCATTAGGCATTGTTTAAGCTGTAATCGTAGGCATCCTCCTCGATAGGATTCCCTGAGTGGAAGTAGGTATAGCTGTCTGGCACTGCCCCCACGATGACCGTTTCCGCCACGGAAAAGGAATTGCTGATTTTGGTAGAGGTCCGAAACCCAGGGAGCAGGATACTCATTGACACATCGACAAAGAGCAGAATCCGATGCGTGGTCTGGTTGATGCCTGCGTCCGAAAACTGGTTTTCAAAGTGTGCGGTACAACTGCCAGCGGTCTGCATCGTGACACGGAACGCAGGGCCGTGGCCTGCCAACAGAGCCGACCCCATGAGCGTCCCCAAGGGGATGGCGAGTACCATCTCTTTGGTTTCACTGAGTCGTTGTAATACATCCTGCGTGATAAAAGCCTGTAAGCGGTTGAACTCCGCAATGTTGCTCTGTAAGGCGGTAATTTTTCCGTCGTTGTCCTTTTCAAATGTGATGAGCGTGGTGTACTGGATATCCCCACTGTTGACCGCATCATTGACCGCTTGGGCAACCAGTCGATTCACAGAGCTGGATACCCGTGTGACCGCCAGACTACTCAACAGTGTCTTTAAGTGCATGGCGCACACGAACGCGAATGTCAGCACACAGACCGAGGACAAGAAACAGATGAGCTTGATTTTTTGTGCCGTGCGTAGTGGCAAGCGTCGCCGTCTTCGCATCGTACCCACCCCCTCGCTAGGAGGCTATGCGGTGTCAGCTTTTCCCTATGCCTACCTTAATCGGGAAGCTGATGGACGATATTTTTGAAAACGCGTCCACGCTCCTCAAAGTTCTTGAAGCGGTCAAAGGATGTACTGGCTGGGGACAGGATAACCACATCGCCAGACTGCGTGCGTGCGTCTGCCAAGGCGACGGCGGCTTCATAGTCCTCGACCTCTACAATCTCCAGACCGCGGTAGTTGTCTGCCTGTAGGGTTGCCTGACGGATAACCGCGGCGGTCGCACCGCACAGAATCAACAGTTGCACATGGTCGTTGATAACA
>JAZRID010000200.1:0-16084 GCA_045645125.1 Oscillospiraceae bacterium
CGTTTTCCACCATGTGAACCGAGTGGTCAATCAGCTCTGTGGTACTCTTAGCGGCATCGGCACTCTTTGCTGCCAGGGTTCGCACCTCGTCAGCAACCACGGCAAAGCCCTTACCTGCCGCACCAGCGCGGGCGGCCTCCACCGCAGCATTCAGAGCCAGAATGTTGGTCTGGAATGCGATGTCCTCAATGGTCTTGTTGATGGTGCTGATTTGGTTGGAGGAATCGCTGATGCGGTGCATGGCATCCGTCATTTCACCCATCTGTCGATTGCTGTCGTTCAGTTTACCCAATACCTCCCCTGTAATCTGGTCGGCATTACGGCAACGCTCCGCATTGCGGTTGACCACTTCATCCAATAGCACACAGCCGTCCGCGACAGGACCGAATCGAATGTCCTGCTCATGGGTGCTGATGGAAAGACGGTGGGCACCTTCTGCCAGTTGTTCAGCGTGGAGAGATACTTGGTCGGAGGCGGTGCGAATACTGCCGATGATGTGGGTGAGGGTATCGGAGATGTGTACGATGGCGGTGTGAATCTGCTGGAAATCACCGCGATACTCACACTGGGGACGGACATCCAACTCGCCGTTGGCAATCTGCGTGAGTATATGGGACAACTCGCTGATGATGGCGCGGAGATAGGCGGCGGTCTGGTAAAAAGTTTCCGCCAGTTGTCCAATTTCGTCATCGCTGTCCACATGGTATGAGGAGATGTTCAAGTTGCCCTGTGCCAAGTCTTGGGCGGCATTGACCACCTGCTGAATGGGAGAAAGTCGCTTGCGTAAAAAAACCATGAGCAGTACCAGCGACACGGTCAGCGTAGCAGTGGCCACTAAAAGACTGAGCAAAAACTGGTTGAAAAGTTGGTTGACGGTGGTTTTGACAGGGTAAGCCAGACCCAGAATCCAGCCAGTGGTCTGGTTGACCGTTTCCATAAAATATTTCGTTTGACCGTCATAGTCTTGGTACTTGTTCAACTCTGTACTGTCGGAGAGCGTGCCGAGGAACGACAGACCGTCCAGTTCCGATGTGTTTTGCAGTTGGTCAACCGTGGCACTGTATACCCAGTTCGGGTGGCTGAGGATGTTACCGTCATTATCCAACAGATAGGCGGTGAAATTTTTCTGCTGGCCATAGTTGAGGTTCCGCATTTCATCGATACACATATCACGACACAGAACGGCGTACAGTTGTCCATCGGCATACAGGGGGAGAGAGATGGTGATGACAAATTTGCCTGTGCTGACATCGACATAGGGGGCAGAGATATGGGACTGGCCACTCTGCACAGGGACGGTGTAGTATTCGTTTTTTGTGGGGATGTAGCCAGGTTCTGGAATCCAACCATCTCCGCAAACCATACTGTTGTCGGGATAAACCATATAGTCGGAGAGAATGCCGAGTTCCGTGCCGTAGTCGGTTGATTCTGTCAAAAGCTGAAGAATGGTCTGCTTGGTGCGCTCGGTGGAGGGCATACCCTCTATTTGATGCTTTAAAATATTGAGATGCTCCATGCGAACGGCAATCCACTTGTCGACAATATCCTCGTAGTAGCCGATTTGGTCATGGAGAGTAGAATAGGTATTGTTTCGTAGCATAGTGAGCGTCAGTGCAAAGTTAGCGGTCAAGATAAGGACGATGGAGAACAAGAAAACCAGCGCAATTCTACTTCTCAGTGCAACGGTCAGAGAACGACCCTTGGAAGAGGGCCTTTTGGACTGGGTGGATGTTGATTTTTGCAAAAGCATAATAATTCCTCCTGTTTCTTCCATAAAATACTTTTATTGGAAAAGTTGGGTAAATTTTATCTTTATTATAGAGAAGAAAGTTGAAAGAGTCAATAAGAAAACCAAAGTAGAGTAGAACATAGAGATATGCTCCCTTATTGTTTTTTTGTGCGCTTCGTGCTATGCTATATACAAAAATAAAAAGATAGGAGCAGGACGATGGATACTATCATCATGCAGATGCTACAAAAACGCTTCTTCTTGATGTTTATACCGAAATGCGATGTTTTTTCAAAAAGAATATATCAGGAAAAGTGCAATATTGGATGTTCGGATGATATCGCAGCGTATGATGCGCTCCTTGCGGAGAATAAAATCGTGGTATTTGAAAATCGCTTGGGGGACTTTGTTTTTGCCGATGTTCATACCTTTGATATTTTCCAAACATTACAAAAAAAGCATAAAGATGTGACGAGTTATGTGTTTTGTGCAGAGGATACCTTTGGATATTTCAAAATACTGGAATCTGGAAAAATTGTTAGAAAAATTGCGAGTTTCGGCCAAATTGACGGCATATCAAGTTACCCGGAAATACGGGGTACACCGTGTCGCTTTGAGCTTGAGAATAATAAAATTTTCCAAATAGATTGGAGCGCAAAATTTCTGATGGATATGCTGAAAGACTTTGGGCAAAAAGAGGTGTTAGCGTTGCTTGATTTTTACATCGGGTTTCGCGAAATCGCAGAGGCAGGCATACAAAGTACAAGCATCTACCAATTGAAATCCTAACGAAAAAGCTCCCCTTGTTTCCAAGGGGAGTTTTCTCACGCGCTTTTTTCGAGTAATTTGATTTTGGCTTTGTTTTCGTACATGGTGCTATCGGCCTCTTGGAAGACATCGTCAAAGGAGTGGTGTCTGTTGTGGTCATAGGCGCACAGTCCTAAGGCGGCACTCAAGGGAAGTTCCACATCCTCAAAAGTAAAAGTAGCCGTCTGCATCCTCTCGAGAAAAGCGTTGTACAGTGCTTCTCGGTTCTCGTAGTCATAGTTTTCGAGGATAGCAACAAATTCGTCACCTCCGATTCTGCATACGGGACTGCGCTTAAACACATCACACAACAACTTGGAGGCACAGCACAGAAGCGCATCACCAGCTTTATGTCCGTATTTATCGTTGACTTTTTTGAGATTGTTGACATCCATCACGGCAATCGCAAAGTGTGTGTTGGGGTCACTGGTGAGCTGTTGCACCATCTGTTCTTTTATATGGGTATAGGCGGCGTAATTTTTCAGTCCTGTCATAGAATCCGTATAGGCGATGGCATCCAAATTTTGTTCCCGATAGCTGTGCAGGTTGATATAGAGGTACACCAGAGCAGAAACAAAGGCGTGCCACGGGCTAAGATAGGAGATAAAGCTACAGGCAATTGCACCGAGTAGCGTGATAGCCACACATATGAGCATATGAAATGCAATCTTGCGCCGTTCCATTGTATCCTTGCGCGAGCGCACATAGAAGATACAACATGAAACAAAGCAAGCCGTGGTGTAGAACAGGGGCGCAATAATGACAAGCAAGTAGTCAGCGTTGCGTATGCTCAGATTGTTCTCGATAGAAAAAGCAAATCCATCCTTTGCATTTATCAACAGGAGAATGAAGGTGCAGAAAATCGGGATGGTTAAAACTTGATGTGCCGATTTGGTGAGGTGTGTACCTGTGGTGTTGACGCAATAGATTAAAAAGAAAAAGGGAAGAACGGCCTGTATCATATAATAGAGCGTATGGCTAATCAGTGGTGCGATATCTGGATGTGGAATGACATCTGCGACAAAGAGCCATGACACAGTATCAACCGACATGATACCTACAGAAGCCCAGACTAAATAATTAAAAGTAGTAGAACCGAGAAAATCGAAAATTTTGTGCTTCTTCTGCTGAAAATACAGCAGGATGCAAAACATACAAAATAGGATATTCATTTCAATATGAATCCCAGCGTTCATGGAGTACCTCCTACAAATGATTTTGCATCAAAATCCGCGACACATTGTATCACAGATATTTCAAGTTTTCCACTATAAATTAAACAAAAGTAACAAAAAATCATTCTTTTGCAAAATAAATTTTTTATCGCTTGCAAATATAGGAAAAGGGGGGTATAATGGCAAATAAAGGGTTGCACGAACGATGACCCTATCCACACCATTGGGGAGGAAAAATGTCAAAGGAGTGTAAATGACTATGAAAAATCAAAAAATCGGAACCAAAATCTTCTTATCATTCGCTATCGTCATTGCGATGACACTGGCCTTGGGAGGCGTGTCGATTTCGCAGCTTCTCAATTTGGCGAATACAGCCGATGGATACGCTCACACCACTGTCCCTGCCATTACATACCTCTGGACTGCACGCCGTGCTGTTCGTCAGATTGAGGAGTGCGCGCTGGAAGCAACCATCGTTATGACCAGAGCGGAACTGACCGCCATTGAGTCGGAGCTGTTGGAAATTCGTGAAACCTTTGACAAGGCGTTGAAAGACTTTGTGGCGATTGCACCCCAGTTCGAGAGCGATGTTTCCGCTATCACCGCCTTGATGGGGCCCGTCACGGAAACCCGTGAACGGATGCTCAGAGAGTGTGAAAAGTTTACGGCACAGGGTAATGCCAACGCATACGATATCTATGTCAATGAGTATTCCGTTGCCTATGAAAAGGTCGTCAACAAGATGTTGGATATGAGCGACGAGGTCTACAGACAGGTCGAAACCCGCTATAATAATGCCCAAAAGACTAAGACGACGGCTATCACACTGGTAGTTATTCTCCAGATTGCCGCTTTGGGTATCGCATTGGCGATGACTGGTACGCTTCGTTCCATGTTGCTGAAGCCTATCCGTGAAATCGAGCGTGCCATGAAGCAGGTCGCCGACGGTGACTTTCAGAATGTTTCCATCTCTTATCAATCTGAGGATGAACTGGGTCAGTTGTCCAACAGTGTGCGTGGTACGGTGGAGAAGCTCGATATTATTACCGACGACCTCGCTTACCTGTGCAATGAGCTGGGTAATGGTAACTTCACCGTCAAGTCCAACCATATCCACGCGTACACAGGCGACTACTTCGCCATTCTCAAGGGTTTGCGCTACATCCGTGATACCTTGACCGATACCCTGCTCAATATCGACAGTGCGTCTACCGAGGTTTTGTCTGGTTCTCAGCAGGTTGCAGACGGTTCCCAGAGCCTGGCACAGGGTGCAACGGAGCAGGCCAGTGCCGTTGAGGAGCTGTTGGCAAGCATGACCGAAATGCAGGGTCAGGTGAAGGAAAATGCCGACCATGCCGCCAATGCAAGCCGTATGGCAAGCGAAGCTGGTGCAGGTATTACTGAGAGTAACCGCATCATGGGCGAGCTGATGGAGGCCATGAACAATATCAACGCTACCTCGAACGAGATTAGCAAGGTCGTCAAGAGCATTGACGATATCGCATTCCAGACCAACATCCTCGCGCTGAACGCCGCTGTTGAGGCTGCCCGTGCTGGTGCCGCTGGTAAGGGCTTCGCCGTCGTCGCTGACGAAGTGCGCTCCCTCGCCGCGAAATCCGCTGAGTCTGTTAAGACCACAACCGTGCTGATTCAGAACACGCTGGATGCTATCGCAAAGGGTAGTCGTCTGGCAACCACCACTTCGGATGCACTTGCAGGTGTTGTCCGCAAGGCTGAGGCGGTGAATGACCGCGTG
This sequence comes from Oscillospiraceae bacterium, assembly GCA_045645125.1. GTDB lineage: Bacteria > Bacillota > Clostridia > Oscillospirales > Oscillospiraceae > Pelethomonas. The sequence goes on from JAZRID010000200.1 coordinate 5,468, forward strand.
CTGGAGATTGCCCGTGCAAGCGATGAACAGCTCAGTGCTGTCAACCAGATGACCATTGGTATCGAGCAGATTTCTGCTGTTATCCAGTCCACCTCCGCGACCGCAGAGGAGTCCGCCGCCGCTAGTGAGGAGCTGTCTGGTCAGGCCAATATGCTCAAGTCTATGATTAGCAAGTTCAGACTGAGCGATGATGTCAGTACGACTGTACATACTAAGGGTAACAGTGTCGCAGACCCCTTCGCCGCACCTGTTTCCTATAGTTTCAGCAGTGGAGATAAGTACTAAACAATATGCCTAGTTTGTTTACGCCGAGTAGTGATTCGTTCGCTACTCGGTGTTTTTTATCTTTTTTCTGTGTTTTCTTGTGCAAAATGCTGAAAACAGACGAAACCCCTTGCGGAAAACTGTGAAATGTATTAGAATGGAGCGCGTGGTTAATCGAAATTTGGAATCGATTGATGGTATTGCTGATAAAGGAGAACGAACGAGATGTATAACGAATGGTCTTTGGACATTTTTTACAAGGGCATTGACGACCCCAGCCTACAGGCGGATATGCAGAAGATAGAGGAGCTGGTTGCTTCCTATCAGGAGCTGGTCGCCAACTTGACGATGGACGACCCCAGAGCAACCCTGCGCCGTGTCATCGAAACTAAGGAGGAGATGACGGTTCTCGTCCGCAAGCTGGGTGGCTATTTCAGCCTGCGCCGCAGTGCGAACAGCGGTGACAGTGAGGTTTCTGCCTACCAGACAAAATTGCAGTCCCTCATGGCTGGCACCGCAAAGGAAGGTGTCATGTTTGAAAAGTATGTGGGCAAGGTTGAGAATCTGGATGCTATCATCGAGAGTGACGACCTGCTGAAAGAGTACAAGTTCTATTTCAGTCAGGTGTTGGAGTCCATCGAACACTCCATGAGTGACGAAGAGGAGGCACTCTTTGCTCAGATGAATATTTCTGGTGGCCAGTCTTGGGGTAATCTGGTGTCCCATCTGACCGCAACGGTCGAGGTTGACTACAAGGGCGGCAAAACCACCCTGTCCGCTATCCGCGGTCTGGCAGAGAGCGATGACCCTGCCGAGCGCAAGGCCGCCTATGAAGCAGAGCTGGCTTGCTACAGCAAGATTAAGGACTCTATCGCCTATGCACTGAATTCCATCAAGGCACAGGCCAATCTGGAAGCCAAGATGCGCGGTTTCCAGAATCCCCTCGCCATGACTTTGAACCAGTCCCGTATGCAGAAGGAAACGCTGGATGCTATGCTGACTGCCATGCGCGAGTACCTGCCCAAGTTCCAGGCTTATCTGAAGCACAAGGCGAAGTTGCTCGGCCACGAGAACGGTATGCCTTGGTATGATTTGTTTGCCGCGATGGGCAACGCCAGTGCCAAGACCTACACCGTGGAGGAGGCACACAGCTATCTGGTGGAGCACTTCAATAGCTTCGCCCCCGACCTCGCAGAGATGGTCGACGAAGCATTCAAGAACGAGTGGATTGACTTCTATCCCCGTGCTGGTAAGGTCGGTGGTGCGTTCTGCTCCAACCTGCCTTTCTTGAAGCAGAGCCGTATTCTCACCAACTTCTGCGGTATGTTCGGCAATGTCGTCACGCTGGCACACGAGCTGGGTCACGCCTACCACGGCTTGCAGATTCAGGACCATCGCCCCCTCAACACGGGCTACACCATGCCTGTCGCAGAAACTGCCTCCAATTTTAACGAGTTGATTATCGTCAACGACGCTATCGCCAAGGCAGAGGGCGAGGAGAAGATTCAGCTCATCGAGAGCCAGATTCAGGATTGCACCCAGATTATCGTTGATATCTACTCTCGTTTCCTGTTTGAGGATACCGTTATCCGTCGCCGTAACGATACCTTCCTGTTCGCCAAAGATTTGGAGCAGATTATGCTGGATGCCCAGAAGGAAGCATTTGGCGATGCCCTCGACCCCGACTATATGCACCCCTGGATGTGGTGCTGTAAGAGCCACTACTACCGCGCAGGTCTGAGCTACTACAACTTCCCCTATGCGTTTGGTGGTCTGTTCTCCCGTGGTCTGTATGCCAAGTATCTGGAGGAGGGCGAGGCATTCCTGCCCAAGTACCGCGCTCTGCTGAAGGCTACCACTGTGGATACGGTAGAACATGTGGCTGGTATCGCCGGCATCGACTTGACCGAGCCTTCTTTCTGGAGAAAGAGCTTGCAGATTATCGCGCACAGAATCGACGAGTTTATCGCAGAAACCAGCAAGTAAGAATGATACAGGGGAGTGCTGTGGAGTGCCGCCGCACTCCCTTGTTTTCGATAAAGGAAAAAAGAATGAAAAGAGTTCTTATCATCGGTTGTCCAGGCAGTGGGAAAAGCACTTTCGCCCGTGCGCTACAAGAAATTACTCAGCTCCCACTGGTACATTTGGATATGTTATTCTGGAACGCAGACCGCTCCACCGTGTCGAGAGAAGTCTTTTGGGAACGACTGGAAGCTGTACTACAGAAAGAGCAGTGGATTATCGACGGAAACTACAGTAACACGATGGAACGGCGCATGAAAGCGTGTGATACGGTGTTTTTCCTCGATTATCCGATGGAGGTGTGTCTGGACGGTGTGAAAAGTCGCCGTGGACAGACAAGACCCGATTTACCGTGGATAGAAACAGGGAACGACCCAGATTACGAGGAATTTTTGGACTTTATCAAAAACTTTACAACAGACCGCCGTCCACAGTTGTTGCGTCTGTTGGAGCAGTATTCTGAGAAGACTATCTATCATTTTACATCGCGTGAACAGGCACAGAACTATCTGGACGAAATCAGAACGATTCGGGAGGAATCAGAATGGAATTTCAAGTAAAACAAGAAGTTGTTGCAATGATTGGGGCATTTTCCGATGCCTTTGGCCCCTCCGGGTTTGAAGATGGTACAAATGAAGTCGGACGCAAGTATGCACCTGATTGGTGCGAGGTGCGTGAGGACAATATTCGCAATTTCTATATGACCCCCAAAGCGCAGGAAGGTACACAGAAACCGATGCTGTTACTGGACGCACACGGCGATGAAGTCGGTATGATGGTACATTCTGTCAAGCCAAATGGCACGATTCGCTTTGTGGCACTGGGCGGTTGGAATTTGTCCTCGCTGACTTCTACTAAAGTTCTGGTACGCAATAAGCACGGTGCATTTATCAAGGGTGTCATTGCGGCGAAACCTGTGCATTTTATGTCCGCCGCAGAGAAGAACAGCGTTGCCCAGAGTATTCACGACTTTGTAATTGATGTCGGTGCGACCTCGAAACAGGAGGCCGAGGAGGTCTTTGGTATCCGTATGGGCGAGCCGATTGTCCCTGATGTGGCGTTTGAATATGACGAAAAGCGCGATTTGATGTTTGGTAAGGGCTTCGATTGTCGCATCGGCTGTGCGGCGGTGGTGGAAACGATGCGCCGTCTGGAAAAGGAAACCTTGGCGGTGGATATCACAGGTGTCCTGTCCTCGCAGGAGGAAGTTGGGGAGCGCGGTGCGTGTGTGGTGCGGAATGCCGTACAGCCACAGGTAGCTATCTGCTTTGAGGGGTGTCCTGCTGATGATACTTTCACTGAACCGTATGCCATCCAGACTGCACTGAAAAAAGGCCCGATGTTGCGCTTCTTCGACCGCTCCATGATTACCCACCCCAGATTTATCCGCTTTGCGCTGGATATCGCGGAAAAATTGGATATCCCAGTGCAGACCTCTGTACGCGAGGGCGGTGGGACGAACGGCGGTGTCCTGCATAATGCCAACCTCGGTATCCCCACCATCGTCATTGGTGTGCCAGTGCGCTATATCCACTCTCCGCAGGGCATCACTTCCTACTATGATTTCGAGGCTTCCGTCCGATTGGCCGTGGAAGTCGCAAAGGCTCTCACACCTGAAGTATTGGCTACTTTCTGATACAACTGCATAAAAAAATGCGTGCCGCAGACCAAACCAGTCTACAGCACGCGTCTTTTTGCTTTTTAGTGAAACAGATGTACAGAAATTGGTTATCTTCTTTCATAGTGGAAGCAACCCTGACGCTCCGAGGGGTGGTAATAGGAACCGAAATAGTTGCAATAGCCACGGTCATAGGAATCGCGGTTGTTGCGCTCCCAGTACACACAGTCGGAGCAGTTTCCGCCACAGAAGTTGCCTGCTGGGATTTTGATTTCAGTCTTGTTCATTTGCGTTTCCATCCTTTCATACTATCTCTATCGGAACGCTGACAATTTGGACGGTCTGCCCTTGTCTGTCTGCGCGATAGACAATCAAAGTGTTTTGCGGAATCACAATCGGGAAGTACAGTGCGCTGATTTGTGGTGGCATAGTCTGCATAATCTGGGTAATATATTGGATATCTCCGTTGGATAACATGGTTCCGCTTGGGAAATGACTATGAAAGATGCCATAAAATTCGATACCACGCTCTGCCCACTGTTGGATGGTTTGGTTCAGCAAATGCGTATCGGGCGCATAGATGTCGTATCCATTGGAAGCACTGCTCCCGTTGTCAAATACGCAGTGCGTGATTATCTGGTTCTTTCCACCGAGAATACCGCCTGTTTCGGGTGGCACCTGCGGAACATGGGAGAGAATCAGCTGAAAGATTTCACCAGAAATTTTCACTAATACCGCCATCCTCCAGAGTGGTCCATGTATTGTTCGCCTGGATGCCTCCATCCGCCCGATTCATCGACATACGCATCATTTGGACCGCGCCAAGCACCTGTGATATCAACATAGTGGTCATCGGGTGAACGCCATGCGCCCGAGTAGTCAACATAGTAATCATTTGGCATCCGCCATGCGCCAGAAGCATCCATGTACTGCTCTTTCTTCCATCTTGGCATAAGGGTACCTCCGCGATATCGCTGGTTAGAGTTTACGAAGTTCTTCCTCGATTTCAGCAATTTTTCTTTGCAGTTTTCTCTGCTTCATCCCAGCAAACAACCCTGTCTGTTGCGATAATTCCCTTGTGTACTGTTCGCGTTCCGCTAAAAGATTGCGTTTTCTTTGTTCGTTTTTTGCTTTTTGCTGGTCATTGGCATTTTTTGATTCTATTAACAATCCAGCTAATTCGTTGATTAAACCATCCATTTGAGAGCCTTTCATATGCTTATTACAAACACACGATTCTCTCTGCCCGTTTGCAAAGAGATACTCCATCAGACGGCAACGATACCAACTATAACCGTCTAAACCGTCTACTTTCTCTTGATGGGCACAATTCGCGCATCTTTCTGCGCCACTCGATAATCTGAAGTTTTCTTGTAGCAGTTTTTGCTGTATTTGTTTGTTTGATGTAGACATAACAAGATACCTCGAACGATATTGATAGCTTACTAAAAAAGATTATTTACCAATTTGAAGATATGTTCAGCTAATTTGAAAACTCCAACGAAAAGACCGATGTAAAAGGCGACCAATATCTTTACCAGTTTCATCTTCGGTTTTTCGAGAGTTTCCCATCGACCATCGACGAATTTCCAACCACACCGAAAGCCCCATATTGCATAAATCAAAATGAGAATTGTAAATAATTCCATAGTCCCCCTCCCACGAAAACTATTGTTTTTATAAAATGAACTATATAGACATAAAATAGCCTATGCAGTTTATGTGAATCATACCATAGTTGTCTATATAATGCAAGAAGAAATTTAACTACAGCGCAAATAAAATTTAACTGTATAGGCGGTAATGGAATGGATTACTATGAAATCGGGCAGAGAATCCGAAAGATACGGAAAGCACATGGGTTATCACAGGAAATTTTGGCGGAACAAGTAGGGATATCTGTCACCCATATGAGCCACATTGAAACAGGAAATACCAAGTTGAGTTTACCTGTCTTGGTATCACTGGCGGATGTGCTGGAGGTGCATACCGATGACCTGCTATACGAGCAAAATCGCGTTGACCGCAGTGATACGATGAACGCAATTCTTACCGTGCTGAATACCTGCACCACACAACAAATCAAAATTATTGAGGATGTTTTGAAAGCAACCAAAATATCGTTAGACCAGAATTTATAAAAAACAAAAATGCGTGCCGCAGACCAAACCGGTCTACAGCACGCGTTTTTATATGCGGTTAGTTCTGATAATCATTGATAGCGCAGATGATTTTTGCAACTTCATCGCGCTCGATGTTCTTGCTACCCTCGAAGTAGTTGTGTCCATTGATAAAGGTACCATTGAGGATGCCTGCGTTGTACAGGGCAAAGACATAGCCGTTGTCGCTGTCACTAGGACCGACAATGCCACTGTTGACGCTACTGGCTCGGTTCAAGCCCAGTGCCTTGGCTGCAATTTCTGCGATGGTATTGCGGTCGACCTTGGCATTCAAGTCGATGTTCTTGGTGGCAACAATGCCGTTCTGGTAGGCGAGATTGAGGTAGTTGCTGGCCCAGTGCGTACCGCCCGTTTCGCTCTGCTTGGGATAGCCTGCCGCAATCAGAATCATCTTGAGTGCCTCGCCGTATTTCATCTCGTTGTTGGGGGAGAATGTGGTGGCGGAGGTGCCGGAAATAATGCCCGTTGCGTACAGACGGTTGATGTAGGGAGCTGCCCAGTTATTGGGGTCAACATCCTCAAATACATGGCGCACAACATAGATGCGTACCTTGCCAGAGATACTGCCACCGACCAGAGAGTGACCCGTGAACGGAATCTCAACCGTGCCGAGGAATCCCTCTTTGGGGACAAAGGTGACATTGTCCAACAGATTGACATTGTTCATAGTGTTGTAGGAGAAATAATCACGGGACTGAACACGCGTGCCATTCTCATAGTCCTTGTACAGCGTACCCGAGGAGGGATTGCCAAACATGAGGTACTGTGCATGAATCAGAGGACTGTTACTGGTGAAGAAATCACTGCTGGAGAAAGTGAGCGTGTCGGCGGAAGTCGTGTAGGTAATGACCAACTCGCGAGAGGTGAACTGAATCGTACCCACATAGAGAGGCTTGTTGTTGGCATACACGACATAGCGCGCACTGTCACCCTTGTTGCTGTGCATCAGAGGAACATAGGCCAAGTTGTCCAGAGAACTTTCGCCTGTGCCGTTGCTGGAAAAGCTCAGAACGGCGCGATTCTGGTCAGTCAGTGCGGTACTACCAAATGTGCCGTAGTTGGCATCGCTGTAGCCACGGTAGAGCGTGCCGTATGCAGGCAGGTCCAGAAAACGAACCGTGTACGAGGGGTTCTTAGTCGTGGTGTTGGTGACGGTGCGATAAATGGCATCGAAATCGTCGCTGTTGAGCAAAATGTAGGTGCCTGTGCAGTCATAGCTAAGGGTGGAAGGTTCGGCATTGGTGTAGAGAATCACAATGTTGCCAGCGAGAGAAACAGACTTTTTATTATTGTCTGTGCCATTAGCGAGGAAAGAAACTGTCACACTGCCAGTGGGATACTTGCCACCAGTCTTGCTGGGGAAGAAAGTCAAGTCCTCGATGGAGGACTGCCTGTTGGTGGGGTCAGTGTACATAGTCAGACCGTTGGCAAAGGTGTGAATTTTTTCTTTGTCGTCGTGGTCATAGCAAAGGGTACCAGAAAGACCGCTGACACTGGTGATGCGGATGCTGTCTAGTGTCGCCAATGTGCTGTTGTTCTCCCAGAAATCATAGAAGACATCCGCGTCAATCACGGCACTGTCGCCGGGGGTTGCGGAGTAAAAGGCATCCAGACCGACATAGGGGGCGACATCAATGGTGAGCAGACCAGTGAGAACCTCAAACTTGTTCTTGGTGACGGTGTACTGCGTGACCCACTTGCCAGTGGCGTGGAGAGAGAGGTAGGCCTCGTCCAAGTCCGTCAACGCACAGGTGGATTCTCCGTTGAAAGTGGCAACATAGCTGGAATTGGGAATAAAGGACACCTCGTACTGGCGCAAATCAGCGGAACTGCTGATATCCAACAATTCGCAAATCTCATCGAGAACGGAAGTGCCAGACTCGGTCGTGCTGTCATCAAAGTAGTAGTTGCCGAGATTCTGTGTGACGGTGAGGGAGATATTTTTTACATTCTCGGTAGCAAGATACCAAGCGACATCGGCAGTCTTTTGCGTACCATCCGTTTTGTGTACCGCCCAAACGCTACACTCTAAGATATATTCCTCATCACCCATCTGAGAGGGGAGCGTATAGTAGCTCTTGTCGGAAACGGGTTCGTCGTTGAGGAACCAGGAGTAGAAGATGTCGTATTGTTCAGTGACATCGGTATTGGTTGCGCTGACAATATCCGCAATGACAACAAAAGTGGAGGTTTTGTCCGTACTACTCATAGCTCCAGCATCGGGATATGTGGTCAGAATCAGCCTGTCCGTCTGGGCGGCGAGCGCGGAGGTCAACAGAACCCCCATCGTCACCAGTGCCAAAACGAGAGGAAGAAGGTGGCGCGTCAAATGCTTCATAAAATCATTCCTTTCTCAATCCTTTTATTGTAGGGTGGAAAAACGATACGCGGTCGTGTAGTCATACCGCTGGCCGGGGCGCAACACAATATCGCCCCATGCGGGGTGGTTGGGACTGTCGGGGAAGAACTGCGTTTCCAGACATAGTGCCGCGTGCTTTTGGTAGGGGTGTCCACTCTTGGTGTCGATGTCTGCATCTAGGAAGTTAGCGGTGTACAACTGCACACCAGGTTTCTCGGTCCAAGTTTCCATGACGATACCGCTTTTCTCTCCGACCAGACACGCGGCACGGCGCAATCCTTGTGCAGGGGCGAGGACATAGTTGTGGTCGTAGCCACCTGTCAAACGGAGCTGTTCCTCGTTGGAAAAGATATCGCGCCCGACCGCCTTTGCCTCGGTGAAATCGAACGCCGTACCAACTACAGGTGTTGCCATCGCAGTGGGGATGCTGTTGGCATCGACAGGGGTGAAGTGGTCGGCGAAAATCTGTAATTTGTGCGCCAGAATATCGCCGTGGCCGTTGAGGTTGAAGTAACTGTGGTTGGTCAAGTTGCAGTAGGTCGCTTTGTCGCTCTCTGCCTCATAGCGGAGCAACAGTGTGTCCTCCGTCAAGGTGTAGGTGGCGCGGACGGTGAGTGTTCCGGGATGACCGCCCTCGCCGTCTTGCGCGGTATAGCACAGACAAATGGAGCTGTCCCCGACAATCTCAGCGGTGAATATGCGGTGGCTGAATCCTACTGCGCCACCGTGCAACTGCTTGGTTCCCTCGTTTGCCTCCAGTGTGATGCGCGCGCCGTCGATGATGTAGGAGGCGTTGGCGATACGGTTGGCATAGCGACCGACCAGTGCGCCGACATAGCCACCGTTGGTTTCGTAGGCGGAAACGGTGTTGTACCCTAACACAACATCGACAGGGTTTCCGTTTTTATCGGGTACACGGAGGGCGCGGACCGTCGCGCCGAAGGTAAGAATCTCAGCCTCCAGTGCCCCACAGCGAAGTGTGAACAATTCTACGGCCTGACCGTCGCGTGTCGTGCCGAATGGGGTGCGTGAAACAGACATACTCTGTCACTCCTTTCATAGTAATACAGGATAGTAGCGAGCTGATAGACGATTCCATTATACCGCGTCCTCTGTGGAAAAACAAGGTCGAAACCAGAACTTGTAAAATCAGGTTTTGGGATTAGCCACCTGCTTTTACAGCGGCCTCGTACAGCTCATTTTTGTTGAGGCCTGTGTCTGCGCTGACTTGACGCACCGCATCTTTCATGCGCTCGCCATTTTCACGCCGTTGCAGAACTAGAGCGACAGCGTCCTCTAGGGTGACAGAAACTTCCTCGACAGGCTCTGCACCGCCGATGACCAACACAAATTCGCCTTTTGGCTCGTTTTCTTCGTAGTAGGCGATGGCCTGTGCGAGTGTGGTGCGTCTGGTTTCCTCGTGGAGTTTGGTCAACTCACGACAGAGTGCAATCGGACGGTCGCCAAATGCTTCGTACAGGTCGGCCAAGGTGCCTTTGAGTTTGTGGGGGGCTTCATAGAAAATCATGGTGCGCTGTTCGGTGACGAGTGAGGCGAGGTGGGCGCGCCGTCCTTTTTTATTGGTTGTCAGAAAGCCCTCGAAAGTGAAGCGTCCTGTGGGGAGGGCACTGAGCGCGAGGGCGGACACCACAGCACTGGGACCAGGGACAGTCTGCACGGTCACATCGTGTTGGGCGCAGAGTCGCACCAAATCCTCGCCGGGGTCGCTGATGGCAGGCATTCCTGCGTCGGTGACGAGAGCGCAATTCTCGCCAGCGAGTAGGCGTGCCAGAATCCCTTGTCCAGAACTCATGCAGTTGTGCTGATGGTAGCTGACCAAGGGCTTCTTGATACCGAAGTGATTGAGAAGTTTCATAGATACACGCGTATCCTCGGCGGCAATAAAATCGACCGCTTCCAGTGTTGCGACAGCGCGCGGAGAAAAGTCACTCAGATTGCCAATTGGGGTGCCGACCAGATATAAAATGCCACTCATGGTGGTTACTCCTTTCAAAAATAGAATACGGTGATTATACCATATTCTCCCACGGTGAGCAAGGAAAATCATGGTTGACAAATGATACTACATGATGTAGAATACAATAAACTACAGTATGTAGTATGATTATGTACAGCGAGGAGGAAGTAAAATGTTGGATGCAGTCTATATGCAG
>JAZRID010000201.1:0-2002 GCA_045645125.1 Oscillospiraceae bacterium
TGCCGCAGAGAAGGCCAGAGAGTTTAACCGCCGTTGGCGCGAGAAATTCCCTGAAGTGCGCTGTGTCACGCTCAAAGAGTTGCCCTGTGCGGCGGAGCAGAGCCCCACGGCGATGGAACTGGGCTTAGAGAAAAACTGTGCGGTGTATATTACCGCTGCGACGGAAATCGTTGAGCAGATGCTCGACGAGGCATAACGCAGAATTTTGATAACAACAATGGGAGGTGGCTGGTATGGGTTTTGTCCATCTTCATGTGCATACAGAATTTAGCCTGTTGGATGGGTTTTGTCGCATTGACGGTCTGGCAAAGCGCGTCAAAGCGTTGGGACAGACTGCGGTTGCGGTGACAGACCACGGGGTAATGTATGGCGCGATTGATTTTTATCGCGCCTGTAAACAGGAGGGTATCAAGCCGATTATCGGCTGTGAGGTGTATGTCGCCCCAGCAGGGCGCACGCGCTTTGATAAAGTGCATGAGTTTGACGCGGAGAGTCGGCACTTGGTTCTGCTGTGTAAGAACGAGGAGGGGTATCGAAACCTCAGCTATATGGTCAGCAAGGCGTTTGCCGAGGGCTTCTATGGGAAACCGCGTGTGGACTTAGACCTGTTGCGCGCCCATAGCAAGGGGCTCATTGCGCTGTCTGCGTGTCTGGCTGGTGAAATCCCCAAGCGGATTTTGATGGGCAATTATGATGGTGCGAAAGTGTCTGCGTTGGAGTTGCAGGAAATTTTCGGACCCGAGAATTTTTATCTGGAATTGCAGGACCACGGGATTCGCGACCAGAGAGAGGTCAACCGTGCGCTGTTGCGTCTGTCGCAGGAAACAGGGATTCCGCTGGTGTGTACCAACGACTGTCACTACCTCGCACCAGAGGATGCACAGAGCCACGATGTTCTGCTCTGTATTCAGACGGGCAAGATGGTGGACGATGAAAACCGTATGCGGTATGAGCCACGCAATTTCTATGTGCGCTCCACCGAGGAGATGGAGCAACTGTTTTCGCAGTACCCTGATGCACTGACCAATACCGAGAAGATTGCAGAACGATGCAATCTGGAATTTACTTTTGGCACTTACCATCTGCCAGAGTTCGCTGTACCAGCAGGGGAAACGGCACAGAGTTATATCCGTAAACTGTGTGAGGCAGGCTTTTTGGAACGGTATGGCAACCAACATCCCGACTATCATCAACAGCTCGACTATGAGTTGGATATGATTGAAAAAATGGGATTTACCGATTATTTCCTCATTGTATCCGATTTTGTCAACTATGCGCGAAACAATGGGATACCCGTCGGCCCTGGGCGCGGTAGTGCGGCAGGGAGTATGGTCAGCTACTGTCTGCACATTACGGATATTGACCCGATGCAGTATAGCTTGTACTTTGAGCGATTTTTGAACCCTGAGCGCGTATCCATGCCCGATATTGATATGGATTTTGGTGACACACGGCGCGGAGAAGTCGTGGACTATGTGCGCGAAAAGTATGGCGAGGACCGCGTGGCGCAGATTGTCACCTTTGGTACGATGGCGGCGCGTGGTGCGATTCGCGATGTGGGGCGTGTCCTGAATATGCCGTATGCGGATGTAGACGCAGTGGCCAAGCAGGTGCCGACCACCCTACATATCACGCTCGCCGATGCGCTGCGCCTCAGCAAGCCACTCAAGGACCTCTACGACGGGGATGAACAGATGAAAAAGCTCATCGACACCGCTATGGCACTGGAGGGTATGCCGCGCCATGCCTCCACTCATGCCGCTGGTGTGGTGATTACAAAAAATCCAGTCTATACCTATGTCCCCTTGGCGCGCAATGACGAGGCGATGGTCTGTCAGTACTCCATGGTTACACTGGAGGAATTAGGACTTTTGAAAATGGACTTCCTCGGACTGCGAAATTTGACAGTCTTAGAGGATGCCGTGCAGATGGTACGGCGCAAAAATCCTGATTTTTCGCTTGACCAAATTCCAGACAACGACAGTGCCGTGTTTGAAATGCT
>JAZRID010000202.1:0-5574 GCA_045645125.1 Oscillospiraceae bacterium
AAGGGCGGTTGGGGCAATACCCACTTCGCCACCCCCACCCGTCAGGCTCCCCACTTTGCCAAGAGTGGTATGCCTGGCGAGGGCCACGATGTGATTTTGGAGCTGATACTGTTGGCAGATGTCGGTCTGCTCGGCTTTCCCAATGTCGGCAAGTCCACCCTGCTGAGCGTGGTCAATCGCGCCCAGCCCAAGATTGCCAACTACCACTTCACCACCATCAATCCCAATCTCGGTGTGGTGTATGTTGAGGAGGGTGTCAGCTTCGTCATGGCAGACATCCCCGGTATCATCGAGGGAGCCAGTGAGGGTGCTGGTCTGGGACACGACTTCCTGCGCCACATCGACCGTTGCCGTCTGTTGGTCCATGTTATCGATGTTTCTGGCAGTGAGGGTCGTGACCCTGTCGAGGACTTCGACACCATCAATGCCGAGTTGCAACAGTACAGCGCAGAACTCGCCACCCGTCCCCAGATTGTTGTCGCCAATAAGACAGACATCATGGAAGATGACACTATGCTGGAAAAGCTCCGCGCCCATGTGGAACAGCTTGGCTATCCGCTTCTTACCATCTCCGCGGCCGCCCATCAGGGTACACAGACCCTAATTTGGGCGATTGCTGAAAAGCTGAAAGAACTGCCCCCCGTGCAGGTCTATGAGCCTGAATATGTCAAGCGTCCCACCACGGTCGATATGTCGCAACCGTTGGAGATTACCGTGGAGGACAATGTCTACCTCGTCGAAGGTCCTTGGCTCCAGCGTCTTATCTCCAACACCAACTTTGGCGATTACGAGAGCCGTATGTGGTTTGACAAGATGTTGCGCGAGAGTGGACTGTTTGACCGTCTGGAGCAGATGGGCATTCAGGACGGCGATTTGGTGTCCATGTACAATCTGGAATTTGAATATCAGCACTAATGATTTGACAGGCGCACTGCATAGGTAGTGTGCCTGTTTTGTTAGCATATCCTACTATATTAGTTCATATACTCTACCGTCAGCCGGTGTATCACATCGGACTACCAACGAGGTGGAATTACATATGGACGAAACACGCAACACACTTTTTCTTCGCGGTACGGCACTCAGCGAACCGCTCTATTCCCACGAGAACCACGGACAGAAATTTTATCGTTTCCCCCTCTCTGTCCGCCGTCTTTCGGGGCAGGATGATATTCTGCCTGTCATCACAACCGAGGAATTACTCGCCCCGCTCCTACCATTGACTGGTCAGCGTCTGGCACTGGAGGGACAACTGCGCTCTTTCAACAACAAGAGTGGCAGTGGAAGCCGTCTGGTGATTTCGGTCTTTCCTCACACACTACAACCCACGCATGAGGAAGATTACAACCTGATTCGGCTCACTGGTATTCTCTGTAAGCCACCGATTCTGCGCCGCACCCCCTTGGGACGCTGTATCTGCGATATGATGCTCGCCGTCAACCGTCGCTATGGTCGCGCAGACTACTTGCCCTGTATTGCATGGGGACAGATTGCCATGTTGACTGGTGATATGGGCGTAGGGGATACGCTGACGCTGGAGGGGCGCGTACAGAGCAGACGGTATACCAAAGTACTCGACGGTGTCGCCTCGGAGCGCACTGCATACGAGGTCAGCATCATGCATCTACCCGAACCGATGGTATTGTAATGACAATTTCCAACTAGGGTGCGTTGTTTTGGGCAACGCACCCTTTTGCCATATCTTTCCCTATTTTTATTTTTGCAATTTTTTCTATTGTCAAGAAAAATCAACTATAGTATAATGCGTTTGATTTGTCTTTGGGAGGTTCGATATGGCGCGTTTGACATTGACAGTTGCACCACAGCAAGCTGGTCATTCTGTCCGTTCTGTTTTGAAAAATGAACTGCACCTCTCTACCGCCTGTATCAACCGCCTAAAACGCACGGAGTACGGTATTACACGGAACGGTGAACGCGTCTTTACCAACGCAGTACTGGCTATCGGTGATGTGTTGGCGGTAGAACTTACCGCCGCCGCGCGTCCGACCGAGATAGAGCCTGTTGCACTCCCTCTCGATATTGTATACGAGGACGAACACCTGCTATTGCTCAACAAGAGCGCACCGCTGGCAGTCATTCCCTCCTCCCTCGTACCCGATGAACCGACCCTTGCCCATGCCCTCGCTCACTATCTGGGGAACACTTTTACCTTTCACCCTGTCAATCGGCTGGACCGCAGTACCACAGGGTTAATGATTGTGGCAAAAAACAGCTTTACCCACGCACAACTACAGCGCGCCTTGCACAGCGAAACTTTTATGCGCCGTTACTTAGCGGTATGTGAGGGGTTTCCCCATCCTGCCGAGGGAGAAATTACGCTCCCCATCGCCAGAAAGGAGGGCAGTGCCATTGCGCGCTGTGTATCCCTTACTGGACAATCGGCACATTCCACCTACCGCACCCTCTCCCACACGGCGCAGTTCTCTCTCATGGAGCTGACCCCTTACACGGGGCGTACCCATCAGCTCCGTGTCCATATGGCGGCAATCGGCCACCCCCTTGTCGGGGATTGGCTATACGGTACGGAGAATCACGCACTCATTGACCGCCCTGCGCTACACGCCGCTTTTCTCTCTGTATCCCACCCCGTCACAGGGGAATTACTGGAATATACCGCCCCACTACCGACAGATATGAAACAACTACTGGAGCTTTAACCATGGCTGAACTGATTTTTATTGATTTAGAATGGAACACCACTTTTTACCGCAACCGCGAGGGGGAGCGTGTATCTTTCCACGAACTGATTGAAGTTGCCGCTATCAAGGTTGAGCAGGAGAGTGGTGCTATGGTGGATTCATTCCACAGCTATGTCCACCCCAAGGTCAGCCGTCGCATCGAAAGTCGCACCTACCGCCTACTCCCCTATGACCGCGAAGAACTGCGTCAGCTGTTGGATGATGCACCCACTTTCCTCGACCTTGGTCCCGATTTTCTCCACTGGTGCGGCCCAAACCCGATTTTTATCGAGTGGGGCAGTAATGATGTGGATGTCTTACTCAAAAATTTCGAGTACCACCGCCTGTCATTTGATAAGGACTGGTCGTGTCAATACTTCGACTTGCAGTATATGTACCAAAAGTTGTATGGTGGCGACCTCGGCTGTCAACCCTCGTTGGAAAAAGCAGTCTGCGAGTTGGGCATGGAAACCGACCTCGACTTTCACAGCGCATGGAACGATACTTATTACACCGTGATGGTCTACCAGACCATGCTGGACACCTTTGCCGACCTCACCTTGTTTCAAAAGCCACCCAAACAGCGTGGTTTACCGCCACTTTGGGAGTTGGAACTGGGTACTTTCGATACACGATGGGCCTGTAAGAATCGGGAAGAGATTCTGCGTCCTACCTGCCCTCTCTGTGGAGAACCACTCAGTGGTGGACGGTGGGTGCGTACTACCCCTACCGAACAGGTGTTACGCAGTCGTTGTAAAGAACACCGCCGACTCTACCTCACCATTACTGCACAGCGCACAGGGACGCAGTGGAACGGCAAACTCGCCGTCTATAAGGATGCAGGCCCTATCGCAGAACGCTACCGTAAAACCTGTAGCAAATTGCAGAAAAAACGCACCGAGCTAGCACCAGCGTAAACACTCTTTCACACGCATAATATAGGGAGAATTTTTCATGGAATATGTAAAGAGTAAAAAGTATAGCACACCAGATTTGCTAAAGAAAATTATGGGACCCAACCCTGTGAAATTGGAAGAAGAACTGTTACACAATCACAACATTCCAGAGGGTGCGGTTGTCTGTGATTTAGGAAGCGGACAGGGCTTAACGAGCGTATTTTTGGCAAAAGAATACGGATTCCAAGTATATGCCGCAGATTTATGGAGCAATCCTCAAGAAAATGCTCTGTTTTTTGCGGAAATGGGGTTGCGTGCGGAACAGATTATTCCCGTAAAAGCTGATGCCACCGATTTGCCGTTTGAAAAGGAATTTTTTGATGCTGTCATTAGCACGGACTCCTATAATTACTTTGGACGAGACATTCATTATCTCGATGATAAACTTTTGCCATTTGTAAAAAGCGGAGGCTATCTGTATATTGCCGTCCCTGGTATGAAAAAAGACTGCCACGACCAGTTGCCGCAAGAACTTTTATTGTCTTGGACACCCGAACAATTGGATTATATCCATGATATTGCGTACTGGACTGCCATCATCAGCAAGTGTAAAAATGCAGAACTGCTTTCTATCAAGGAAATGGACAGTAATGAAGAAGTGTGGGCGGATTGGCTGATGCAGGAAAACGAGTATGCTGTTGGCGACAGAAAAACAATGAATGCAGGCGGCGGAAAGTATCTAAATTTTATTGCCATTGTGCTGAGAAAGCGTTAATAGCAAGCGTGTTGTAAAATAGAGCAAACAAAAAAGACGAGTAGGAATCTTAAAACAGGTTGCCTACTCGCCTTTTTGCTATTTCGTATCGCCAAGCGTAGTTCACTCAAGAATTGTTCCTATCAATGGGTTGTCGTAGGAGAATCCGTCCCAGTGCTTTGGCATCAAAGGGATACAGCGGATAGAGATACCCCTTTCCGACCAGTGGTTTTGTGGTCAACAGTAGCACGACAAACAGCACGACACCCACAAGCAACCCCCATACATCCAAGAGGGCCGATAGGAGCAACAGCGTCACACGCATCAATTTAAGGGCATATCCTAATTCAAAACTCGGTTGTGCAAAGTTTGCAATCGCAACAAATGCCATATATACCAGCACTTCTGGCACGAGCCAACGCGCCTGCACCGCAAAGTCACCCAGAATCAAAGCACCTAGCATACTAAACGAACTGCTCAGCACATCTGGTGTATTGAGGGAAGCTAATTTCAACAGGTCAACAATAAATTCCACCAAGAGGAGTTGTAGCAACAGTGGCACACTCCCTGGTTCTTGCGGTGCAATAAATCCCATCGCATCGGGTAATCGCCCAGGTTCTCTGGCAATCAAGTACCATACAGGGGTAATAAACAGAGCTAACACCACCACCGCAAGGCGCAAGTAGCGGAGATAAGTCCCCACCAGTGGTGGAAAATAGTAGTCGTTCGCCTCCTCAAAAAAGTCAAAGAAGCAGGTCGGTAACAGCATCACCGCAGGGGAATTGTCCACCAACAGAATAATACTGCCCTCCATCAGGCTCGCCGTTGCCGTATCGGGTCGCTCCGTATAGCGCACCTTAGGAAACGGATTATACCACTGTGGGGACATCATGGCCTCTGCGACGCTCTCTTGGCTCATTGCAATCGACCCGACATCAATCTTTTGAATCTTTTGTCGCAGTTCACGCAGGAGTGTTTCGTCCGCCGCCCCATCGAGGTAGGCAATAACAACATCTGTTTGACTGCGGTTTTTCAATTTATGGTTTTCCAATCGCAACCGTGTATCCCGAATCCGTCTGCGTAACAGTGCCGTATTCTGCACCAAGGTTTCCGTAAAACCATCGTGACTGCCACGCAACACTTTCCCATCCGCAGGTTCCTCTACATTGCGCCCTGGGTACTGCTTGGCATCAATCAGAACGCACTGGGAAAAGCCGTCCAAAAG
>JAZRID010000203.1:0-3188 GCA_045645125.1 Oscillospiraceae bacterium
GGTACGAGAAGGGCATGAATTGGTCCAAGGAAAACGGTATCTCTGACGGTTCTAACCCCAGCAAGAATATCACCCGTCAGGAACTGGTCACCATGCTGTACCGTTTCGCTGGCGAGCCCGCTACCAACGGCAGTCTGGCTACCTTTACTGGCGCTTCTTCCGTCGCCAACTACGCAGTTGACGCAATGAAGTGGGCAGTTGAGAACGGTATCATCAATGGTATGGGCGATGGCACCCTTGCTCCTCAGGGTGAGGCTACCCGCGCTCAGATGGCCAAGATTCTTATGTTCTTCATCGAGCTGTAAGCAGGAGGTAGAAAAGTATGAAAAAGTATAATAAAATTCTGTCCCTGCTCCTGTCCTTTGCGATGATGCTGTCCATGCTGCCCACCTCCGCTCGGGCAGTTGTGAACGAGCACAGCGCAAGCACTAACGACAGCAAGTATGTCGAGGGTATTCCTGCAGGCGACCGCGATTTGATGGCTTCCCTGCGCGAGAATTATCCCGAGCAGGCTTCCAAGGGCGATGTTGTTGTTTCTGAGAACAACAATATCACCATCACCGAGAATAAGAATCCCTCCGTTTCTCTGGAGAAGGGCAACGCTGCGGATTTGCTCGTTGCCCAGCGTCAGCAGGACGAAATCGTTCGCGTGATTGTCGTTCTGGAAGGTGCCGCTCTGCTGGAGCAGGGTTTCAGCACCGATGAGATTGCCGCCAACGACGACGATGTGCAGTATCAGGTCGATGTCATGCACACCATGCAGGACACCCTGATGGGCGACATCAATGCGCTGGTGCAGAATCTGATGCCCGATACCTACTCCGCTGATATCGAGGCAAAGTACAACTATAGCGTCACCATGAACGGTGTTGCTGTCGAAGTGCCCTACGGCATTGTCGATGAGATTGCTGAGCTGAACGGTGTTGAGGCTGCTTATGTTGCTCCTCAGTACAATGTTCCCGAGGATATGACCGAGGGCGATGCTCAGCCCAACATGGTCACTACCAAGCTGCTGGCTGGTAGTGCTCTGGCATGGGATGCCGGTTATACCGGTGCTGGTATGCGTATCGCAGTTATCGATACCGGTCTGGATATCGACCATCCCTCTTTCCTGGATGATGTTCCCCTGACTGAGACTTCTCTGACTCTGGAGGAGATTGAATCTGTTCTGGAGAACCTGAGCGCATACAAGCGTTATGCTGGTCTGACCGCATCCGCTCTGTACAATAGCGTCAAGATTCCTTTCCGCTTCAACTATGTCGACCACGACTTGGATGTCACCCACGACAACGATACTTCCGGTGACCACGGTACCCATGTCGCTGGTATTGCTGCTGCTAACAAGATTGACACCACCGATGTCGTCGGTGTCGCTTACGAGGCTCAGCTGATTCCCATGAAGGTCTTCGGTAAGAACGGTGGCGCATATTGGGATGATATCGTTGCTGCTCTGGAAGACTGCTTCTGGCTGAATGTTGATGCTATCAACATGTCCCTGGGTTCCCCCAGCGGCTTTACTTGGGAAAGCGATGACCTGACCATTCAGTTCGTTGAGGTCATGCAGCGCATCGAGGAGAGCGATATGATTGCCTCCGTTTCCGCAGGTAACAGCTACAGCGCAGGTACCAACAACTACTGGTATGAGTTCATGATGGCTTATGGTCTGCAGTCTGAGTTCCCTGAGCTGGTTCCTGGCCATAACCAGACCATCGACCCTGCTAACGGTGTCGTTTCTTCTCCTGCAACTTTCTTCGGTTCTACCGTTGTTGCTTCTCTGGAGAACAACACCACCTCCGCTGAGGTTCTGGTCGCTAAGGACGAAAACGGTGGCGAGGACTTCGTGTTCGCCTTCGGTGACAACTATACTTACTTCACCTTCTATCTGGGTGGCAATGGTGACTACAAGAACCATGAGTATGAGTATGTAGTCGTCCCCGGCCTAGGTGCTGAGTCTGACTACGAGGGTATTGATGTTGCTGGTAAGGTTGCACTGGTCAAGCGTGGTGAACTGGCTTTCACCGACAAGCAGATTAACGCTGCCAATGCTGGTGCTGTCGGTATCATTGTCTACGACAATGTTGACGCTGCCATGTTCTATATGCAGGACGCTGGCGTAATCCCCAATGTCACCATTACCAAGGCTGACGGTGAGAAGCTCATCGAGCTGGCCGGTGCAGACGGTATTGGTACTCTGGTCGTTCGTTACAACCATGTTATCATTGCTGACAACGGTTTGGCCGGTACCATGAGTGACTTCTCCTCCTGGGGTGTTACTCCCGATCTGCGTCTGGTTCCCGATATCACCTCTATGGGTGGTAACATCTACTCCACCTACATGGATGGCGAGTACGGTATCATGAGCGGTACCTCCATGTCCGCTCCCCATATTGCCGGTATGGCTGCTCTGGTTCTGCAGTATCTGCGTGGCACCGACTACGCTGTTCTGAAGAGCGATGGCGACTATCACCTGGTTTCTGAGGCTCTGCTGATGTCCACTGCTGAGCCTGTTGTGGAGCCCAGCGGCATTTTCTACTCCCCCCGTAAGCAGGGTGCAGGTAATGCCAATATCTACAGCGCAATTTCCAGCCCTGTTTACCTGACCGTGAACGGCGGCGCACCCTCTGTCTCCTTCGGTGAGGATGAGGACAAGAACGGTGTTTACACCTTCTCCTTCGAGTTCAACAACCTGACCAACGAGGAGCAGACCTACATTCTGGACGGTATCGTTCTGACCGACCAGTTCCATGAGGGCTTCTATGAGCTGACTGGTGTTAAGCTCATGGGCGAAACCAGCCGTGAGCTGGATGCTAGCGTCAGCTTCAGTGCAGACGCTATGGGCGGCATTGTCGATTACAACGGCGATGGCAAGTCCGATGTGAACGATGTTCAGGACTTCTTGGACGATGTGAACGCTGGCGTGAAGTACGATGTCAAGTTCGACTTCGTCAAGGATGGCGTTCTGAATACTGCTGATGTTCAGGCTATGTACGACAAGGCAGTGAATCGCGTCACTGTCCCCGCAAATGCTACCACTACCGTTAAGGTTACTGTCACTCTGAGTGATGCTGACAAGGCATACATGGATGAGAACTACCCCAACGGTATCTTCGTCGAGGGCTTCGTCCGTGCCTATGCTGAGGGCGACAACTGCGATCTGGGTCTGCCCTTCCTGGGCTTCTATGGCGACT
>JAZRID010000204.1:0-3557 GCA_045645125.1 Oscillospiraceae bacterium
AAGCCCGAGCTGTGGGAAGTTAAGTAAGGAGGACGAAAAGAATGTATCAGTCTAAGAAGCCCTATCTGTACGGCACTGGCCGCAGAAAGTCCTCTGTTGCCCGCGTCCATGTTTATCCCAACGGCACTGGCTCCATCACCGTCAACGGCCGTAGCATCGATGAGTACTTCGGTCTGGAGACCATGAAGATGGTTGTCCGTCAGCCCCTGGTTGCTACCGCTAACGAGGGTAAGGTCGATATCGTCGCTACTGTCAAGGGCGGCGGTTTCTCCGGTCAGGCTGGCGCACTGCGCCACGGCATCGCTCGCGCTCTGCTGTTGGCTGCTGATGAGAACCGCGCTATCCTGAAGAAGGCTGGCTTCCTCACCCGCGATCCTCGTATGAAGGAGCGTAAGAAGTACGGTCTGAAGGCCGCTCGTCGCGCACCTCAGTTCAGCAAGCGCTGATTTTATCCCCCCAAGTTGTGTCTTTTGCAGACCGTGGTCGCATGCCGGCTACGGTCTGTTTTGTAACACGGCTGAAATCCTTGCAACCACGCAGACAGCGTAAAACACTCTGCCCCGCGATAGGGGAGGGGAGAGGGGCCCTGTGCAAGAAATTTTTGGACAGGGACAGGGAAATGGAATGGAACGGGGTAGGCAATTCGTATATATCAGTAGGGGAGAGGGGACACCTTTTGCCCTTTAAATGACTAAGTTGCACAAAACATACCAGAAACATTCGTCATTTTGCAGTAAATGACACTTTTATTTATGGCAACTTGTACAGAATTTTTCAACTTTCCCAAAAGAACTATCCCGACAAATCGCTTTTTTCGACAACTTAACGATTTTTTTAGAACTTTTACTTGAAATTTACGCTGTTAGAGTGTATACTATTTTTGTTAATAAATTGTGAAATTGCCGTTTCACATTTGTTAATCATTTGGCTGGCTACCAGTCAAATATCATAATTTGACTGGCAACAGTCGAACTTTAAGGAGGAAAACATGAAAAAGCTTCTTGCACTTGTGCTGGCTATGTCCATGACTTTCGCTCTGGTTGCCTGTGGTAACAATGGCAACAACGGCGGCAAGAACAATGGCAACAATGGCGGCAGCAACAATCAGTCCCAGACTAACAACAACAAGGACAACAACAATGGTCAGTCTGGCGACCAGACTCCTGAGAGCGATATCGTCGCTTTCGAGGGCAACTACACCTATCTGGACTGGGTTTCCACCCTGTCCGCAAACTGGAACCCCCACACCTATGAGACCAGCGACCAGTCCTATCCTATCGACTACCTGACCTCTGGTCTGTACAGCTTCATCTTCAACGATGCTAACAACCCCGTTGAGGGCCGTAACCCCTATGAGGGCTATGTGATTGTTCCCGAAATGGCAGCTTCTCTGCCTGTGGATGTCACCGAGAAGGTCAAGGCTGAGGGTAAGTTCAACATCCCTGCGTCCGCTACCTCCGGTTACGCTTACACCATCGACCTGAACCCCAATGCTACCTTCGAGGACGGCACCAAGATTACTGCTGATGACTATGTCGAGTCCATGAAGCGTCTGCTCGATCCCAAGCTGCAGAACTACCGCGCTGGTGGTTACTACGAGGGTAACTTCTGCATCTCTGGTGCTGAGATGTACGCTAACTCCGGTATCGCAAGCCAGGTTTCCGTCGCTTCTGCTATGGGCAAGGACAGTCTGGCTGACATGGATGCCTTCCTGGCCGCTTACGGCGACGCTGAGGCATACATCAACTGGAGCTACTCCTTCGGTGCTGCTTACGACTTCGCTACTGGCGAGTGGGGCGCAGCTGAGGATGCTGTCGTTGCTACCGGCAAGACCATCGCTGAGTTTATGCCCTTCTTCCTCGAGAGCGCACAGAGCATGAACGGTGCTGATGCCGCTACCGCTGAAGCTTGGTCCTATGACGAAGTTTATGTCACTTGGACCTATCCCGAGAATGTCAGCTATGACACCGTCGGTCTGTACAAGTCCGGTGACTATCAGCTGACTCTGGTTCTGGATAAGTCTCTGGCTGGTTTCAACCTGCTGTACAACCTGACTGGTAACTGGCTGGTTAAGACCGACCTGTATGACTCCTGCCTGCGTGAGGAAGTCACTGCTTCCGGTTCCGTCTGGACCTCCACCTACAACACCAGTGTTGAGACCACCTGCTCTTACGGTCCCTACAAGATGAGCAACTACCAGACCGATAAGGGTATGCACTTCGTCAAGAACGAGAACTGGTACGGTTACACCGACGGCAAGCATGTCTATGTCGACCCCATTGACGGTCTGACCTACCCCATGTACATGACCACCGAGATTGACACCCAGGTCGTTGCTGAGGTTGCTACCGCCAAGATGATGTTCCTGAAGGGCGAGCTGGTGACCTACGGTCTGCAGCCCGAGGACTTCGATACTTATCGTAACTCCGAGTTCTGCCACTTCACCCCCGGTCAGGCTACCTTCTTCCTGCTGCTGAACGGTAACATGAAGGCCATCCAGGAGCGTGAGGCTGCCGCCGACTTCGACAAGGCTGCTTTCGACCTGGAGACTCTGACCCTGATTTCCTTCCACCGCGCTATGGGTCTGACCTATGATAAGGACCTGTACTGCGAGAACCGTTCTCCCGCTGACTCCGGTGCATTCGGTCTGATTGGTCACGCTTACATCTCCGACCCCGAGACCGGTGCTAAGTACCGCGACAGCGAGGCTGCTAAGAAGGTTCTGTGCGAAGTTTACGGCGTTGATGTTTCCAAGTTCGCTTCTCTGGATGAGGCTGTTGACTCCATCACCGGTTACGACCCCGTCGCCGCTAAGGAGTGGTACAATAAGGCTTACGAGGAAGCTATGGCTGCTGGTTACATCACCGACGCTAACGGCGACGGCATCTGCGACCAGACCATCCAGCTGACCTACTCCGCTTCTTCCGTTTCCGAGAAGCTGACCCAGAACCTCGAGTACCTGACCGATAAGGCCAACGAGGTTACTGCTGGCACTCCCTTCGAGGGCAAGATTAAGTTCATCGCTTCCGCTCCTCTGGGTAACGCTTGGTCCGACAACGTTAAGTCCGGTCTGTGCGACACCTGCTTGGGCGGTTGGACCGGTTCCGCAATGGATCCCTTCGGTCTGATCGAAGTTTACACCAACCCCGCTTACCAGTACGATGCACAGTGGTTCGATGCTACCAGCGTTGACATGACCCTGAACATCAATGGCGAGAGCGTCACCATGAACCTGAACGAGTGGACTCTGGCTCTGAACGGTGCTATCATCGAGAAGAACGGCAAGGAGTACAACTTCGGTGACGGTATGATCTCCAACGACATCCGTGTTGAGATTCTGGCTGGTCTGGAGAAGACCATCCTGCTCGAGTACAACTACCTGCCCTTCATCGAGGACGGTTCCATGGCTCTGCTGACCCAGAAGGCTTACTATGTCGTTGAGGAGTACAATCCTGTTATGGGTCGCGGTGGCATCGCTTACCTGCGCTATAACTACAACGACGCTGAGTGGGCAGCATATGTTGCTGAGTGCGGCGGCGAGCTGACCTACTAATTCA
>JAZRID010000205.1:0-1263 GCA_045645125.1 Oscillospiraceae bacterium
TTGCAGAAAAAGCAGTTTATGAGGCTTCTGGTATCGTGGCGGACGAGATTCGAGAAAATCTGATACGGAACTTGGCACAGTCAGAGCAATCGACAGGCGCACTACTCGATTCCCTCGGCATTGCGCCAATTACCGTGGACAAGAACGGATATATCGGGACAAAAATTGGATTTGATGGATACGACGACCGTGGTGTGCCGAACCAACTGAAAGCGCGTGTGATGGAGAGTGGAAGCTCTACCATCGCACCGCGTCCCTTTGTCCGTCCTGCGGTGAAAGCCACCAAAAAGCAAGCCGAGGAAACGATGAATCGGGTCATTGAGGAAGAAATTGATAAAATTATGAAAGGATAACGACTATGGCAACGATTGGATTGTACGGCGTATTTTATAAGCCGTGTAAAAAGGTGGACGGTGTGACCGTTGGGTATGAGGGCACGGTCAAGATGATGGGTAAGGCGGTCAATGCAGGCTTTACCCCCAATGTGCCATCGGAAAATGCCCTGTATGCCAATAACGCGCTGGGCGAGAGCGATGTTTCCGCAGGTTCTGGCGGTAGTCTGAGCCTCACGCTCGACCGCATGACACTGGAAACGGCGGCGGATTTATATGGTACAGAGGTGAAGCCCGTCAGCGTGGAGATTGACGAGGAAACGGTGACTGGCACGGAGATTGTGTACAAGGGCACGGAAACGAGCAAGCCTGTCGGCACGGCATATATCATGCTCGGACAGGAGGACGGCGTGCGAAGTCACGATGTTGTCTTTTACCGCGAGGCGTTCTACACGCGCCCGAAAGAGGATGCTAAGACCATCGGTAAGGCAATTGAGTGGCAGACACCCAGTATTTCTGCATCCGTGACAGGAATGCAGGGCGATGGTAACGAGCCGTGGTATCGAAAGGCGCGGTTTTCCAGCCAGCGCGCCGCACTTGCGTATATCTATAAGCTCTTTGGAGAAACCCTTGACGGCGCAACGGCAACGGCGGTGCAACATGAGATGAATGAGCAGTGATGCAGGAGGGATACGCGATGAATCTGAAAACGATCGAATTACTGGGGGAACAGCACCCCCTCTGCTTCTCCATGGTAGTGGCGCAGAACTTAACACGGCACTTTGGCAGTATGGAGCGGTTTGGCGAACAGCTCATGCACGAGGACGCGACCATCCGCAGAGATGCCGTCTGCGATGCCCTCACGGAACTGCTCAAGGCAGGCAGAATCTATGCAAAAGCGATGGGTGAACCTCTGCCCAAGGAAATCTCC